>DATMSC010000561.1:0-2179 GCA_035565595.1 Longimicrobiales bacterium
TACCGCGGCACCCTCGCGTCCATTGAGGTGCATCAGGGCGCCGAGGAGAGGTGGCAGCCCGAGGTCTACGTCGTCCCGAACCGGCCGGAGTCGGGTGGCGAGGTGCGGGCGGCGCTCGAGGCGAGGCTGTCGGGGCTGCGCGAGGAGCGCCCCGGGCTCGAAGTCGAGGACCAGGGGCACAGGCTGCGGATCGTCATCCCTGACCGGTACCGGGTCGGGCACGAGTTCCATTTCTCCGAGGTCACTTCACGGTTCCTGGAGTATTTCGCGGACCCGGACCGTTTCCCGGTCTGGGAAAATCCGAACATGCTGGTCAAGTACTTCATCACCACGCAGGGCACGGAGTTGAGTCGCAGCAACGGTTGACCGGGGGCGCACCCGGTCGCGCAGCGGAACACTTCTGCGGGGGAAGGGCCATGAGTCACGCATTCGACATCGACGGACAGATCAGCCGCCGCGGCTTCCTCGGCGGCGCGGCGGCCGTAGCGGCCGGCGCGTATGCGGCAACCACGGGCGCGACACCGGCCGATGCCAAACCGGCGCCGGCCCGTCCTCGCCCCGATTCGACGATCAACGGCGTACGGCTGGGGATCAACGCCCCCTACTCGTTCAGGGGTCTCTTCCCGAGTGCGGAGGAGACGCTCCAGGCGATGGTGGAGCTGGGGCTGAGCTGGGTCGAGCTGCGTGGCCCCGCCATCGAGGGTTATGCCGGCGCGCCGGCCGAGCTCCTCGCGACGAACGGGTCGGCTGAGGTGAGGCGGGAGCGCGCCATCGAGCTGCGGAGGTGGCGGCTCGCCCAGTCGATGGACAAGTACCGCGAGCTGCGGCGGGTGTACGAGGACGCCGGCGTCTACATCCAGCTCGTGAAGTTCCCGGATCTCACGGCGGACATGGATGACGACGAGGCGGCGTACATCTTCGACGTCGCGAAGGCGCTCGGCGCCGAGGCGATCACGACGGAACCGCCGGTCAGCCACGCCAAGCGCCTGGGCGAGATCGCGACGTGGCACCGCGTGATGATCGGCTACCACGGTCACGCCGGTGGGACCCGGGAGCAGTTCGGCCAGGACGGCGCGTGGGAGCAGACATTCTTCTACTCCGCGTTCAACGGCGCGAACGTCGACATCGGCCACTACATCGCCGGGAACAACCAGTCGCCGGAGCCTTTCATTCGCGAATACGCGCACCGCATCACGAATCTCCACATCAAGGACCGCATGATGAACATGGGTCCGAACGTCCCCTGGGGTCAGGGCGACACGCCGGTCGCGCAGATCCTGCGCATGATGCGCGACGAGGGCTACCGATTCCAGGCGACGATCGAGATGGAGCACCCGATCCCCGAGGGGTCGAGCGTGATGGAGGAGCTGGCGAAGTGCATCGCGTTCGCGCGGGAGGCGCTGAACGCCTGACAGGTGAAACGTCATCCGGCGTTCGGCTTTACTCGCCGTTGCCCGGAAGTTAAGCTAGGCACGTTCGAAGACATTCTGGAGCCGCCATGGCCGGCGGGGCGCCGCTCCGCCGCGAAGGCGCTTTCGCACGCCGCGGCCGCTGAGCGGACTCGCGGGTCCGAACTCACGCGCGTTCGCGGCGCTCGCGCGGAGCACGGGCACGCGTCGCGGCCGGACGAAGCGCCGCGCGCCCTGGCGCGAGCCGCCTGTGGCGGCCCGTTTCCGGTCCAGCCGCCACTTGCCGGAGTCGTGGATGATCGTAGCGGATCTGAATGAGATGCCGGGTCGCACGTTCCCTGCCCGGCGCCGCACGCGCAACCTCGTGGGCGGCGCATCGCCGATCCGGGCGGCGGCGTTCGCGATGGGCTTCGTCGAGCTCGAGCCCAATGGCGGGCAGGTACCGTGGCACGACCAGGAGCAGGAGGAGATCTACTTCGTCCTGGAAGGGACCGGCGAGTTCTGCCTGGGAGACGAGCGCCGTGAGGTGCACGCCGGGCAGGCCGTCTACATCCCGCCCGGAGTCTTCCACCAGCTCACCAACATCGGCGACACCCCGCTCCGCATGATCTACTGCTACGGCCCGGCCGGCGACGTGGCGCATTGGCGGCAGGAGCTGGAGGGGACGCTCCCCCGCGCCGGTGAGGAGGCGCCGCCGCTCCCACCGGGCGCGTGGCCGCAGTGGGTGGGGACGGAGCGGAGCCCGATCGGCCGGGCCGCCGCGATGGACG
>DATMSC010000562.1:0-4222 GCA_035565595.1 Longimicrobiales bacterium
CAGTCACTCGCTGTCGCCGCGCTTCCAGAACGCCGCGATCCAGGCTGCGGGCGTGGACGGCATCTACCTGGCGCTCCGGTGCGAGGCCGACCACGTCGGCTCGCTGATACGGGCGATTACCGCCGGCGGCGGCGCGGGCAACGTCACCGTACCGCACAAACGGCTGGCCGCGGAGGCCGTCGAGTCCCGGACCGAGGCAGTGGCGAAAACCGGGGCATGCAATACGTATTGGGCGGAAAACGGCAGGATATGCGGAGACAACACGGACGTCCCGGGATTCGAAGCCGCGGTCCGTGCCCTCATCGGGTCGCTCGACGGCGTACGCGTCCTGCTCCTGGGAGCGGGCGGCGCCGCGCGCGCCGCGCTCTTCGCGCTTCTCCGGAGTGGGGCTGATGGGATCACGCTCTACAACCGCACAGCGTCCCGTGCTTACGCGATGCAGGAGGAATTCGAACCTTCCGGGCACCGTGTCCGGGTCGTCGAGGCAGTGGAATCGTTGCATGGCGAATCGTTCGACCTGGTCGTCAATGCCACCTCCGCAGGACTCCACGCGGGAGACCCGCTCCCCCTGGAGCTGAACGCGCTGGGCCACGCGGGCGCGGCGCTCGACATGATCTACTCGCCGGGCGAAACCGCCTGGGTGCGTCATGCCCGATCACTGGGCATTCCTGCCGCCGATGGTCTCGAAATGCTGATCCAGCAGGGCGCCGCGTCCTTCGAGCGCTGGTGGGGAATGCCGGCACCCCTCGAAGCCATGCGCGCGGCGCTACGCTGACTCCCGACCCTCCCGCGCAAGTCGGATCAGCCCGTCCGTTTCCGCTATCGCACGGCCCGGAAGGGGGGCGCATCCGTTCCGTGTGGATGCCAGGAAACTCGCCGCCGCCCTTCTGGATCTCGTCTTCGCGCCGGTCTGCCTCGGCTGCGATGGCGACATCGCAGCCGGTGACACGGCTCGCCTCATCTGCCGCCGTTGTCGTACGCTGATTCGCCCTGTGCCCGTGCCCGGCTGCCCGCGATGCGCCTCGCCACGCCTGGAAACAGGGCGCGCGCCGGAGCGCACCTGCGCGGAGTGCCGGGCGTGGCCTGCGGAGCTCGAAATGGCGAGGTCCGGGTGCATGCTCGCATCGCCTGCCGACCGGCTGGTCCATCAGCTCAAGTACAACGGTTGGAGCGCGCTGGCGGAGCCGATGGCCGCATTCATGCCAGTGATCGCCCGGCGCGATGACGGACGGGCGGAAGTCGTCGTGCCGGTGCCGACAACCGCCAGCCGGTTCCGGGAAAGGGGCTACAATCAGGCCGAGCTGCTGGCCCGGGCCTACGCCCGGAGGATAGGGCAGCCGTGCCGGCCACTCCTCGGACGGACCGGCGAACAGGTCACGCAGACGGCCTTGCAGGCAGCGGCTCGCGGTGCTAACGTGGCGGGCGCGTTCGCCGTGGTCGCCGATGGGTCGACCGTCCTGCGGAACGCGTGCGTCACACTCGTCGACGACGTGCTCACCACCGGCGCTACCGCTGTCGAATGCACCCGCGTCCTCACCGCCGCCGGCGCGGCCGGTGTTCGCGTGGTCACGTTCGCACGCGCCCTCGATGCGCGGCGACTTTCTGGAATCGACAACTGAACGGGAGGGAGGGGCTATGGCCGCTGTCCGCGTTGCCATCAATGGTTTCGGCCGTATCGGCCGCAACATTCTGCGCTCTGCGAAGCAGAAGGGGGCGGAGCTCGATTTCGTGGCGGTCAATGACCTGACCGACAATCATACGCTCGCGCATCTCCTTAGAAACGACTCGGTGCACGGCCGGTATCCCGGCACGGTCGAGGTTTCCGACAACGGCATCGTCGTCGACGGCGACGAGATCCGGGTCACCAGCGAGAAGGATCCGGCTCAGCTTCCGTGGAAGGACCTCGGTGTGGATATCGTCTTCGAGGCCACGGGCCGCTTCACGAAGCGGGATGACGCAGCGAAGCACCTCGAGGCCGGCGCCCGCAAGGTCATCATCACGGCACCGGCGAAGGGCGAGGACATCACGATCGTGATGGGCGTGAATCAGGAGAAGTACGATCCGGCTGCCCATTCGATCATCAGCAATGCGAGCTGCACCACCAACTGCCTCGCGCCGGTGGTCAAGGTGATCCTCGATCGCTTCGGCTTCCGCCGTGGTATCATGACCACCGTACACTCGTACACGAACGATCAGCAGATCCTCGACCTGCCGCACAAGGATCTGCGCCGTGCCCGCGCCGCCGCGCTGTCGATCATCCCGACGACGACCGGGGCTGCTAAGGCGACGGGGCTCGTCATCCCGGAGGTGCAGGGTAAGATCGACGGTCTCGCGATGCGGGTGCCCACGCCCAACGTGTCAGTGGTCGACCTCACTGCGGAACTGGAGCAGGACGTTACCGTAGAATCGCTGAACAGTGCGTTCCGCGAAGCCGCTGCGGGAAGCCTGCAGGGCATCCTGGCCACGTCGGACGAGCCGCTCGTCTCGATCGACTACAACGGCAATCCCGCCAGCTCGATCGTCGACCTGCTCTCGACGTTCGTGATCCAGGACCGGCTGGTGAAGGTCGTGGCGTGGTACGACAACGAGTGGGGCTATTCGAACCGCTGCGTGGACCTCGCCACGTACATCGCATCTCGGCAGTAGTCGACGCGACGGCCGGCCGCTCGCTCGCGGCCGCGCCGTCCATTCGAGGCGGCGCCGCCCTCGCGCGACGCCGCCATTGCGTCGTCGCGTCGGGCACCGCCGGACGATCATGACGCGGCCGCAGCCCCGCAATCCCAGGATCCATGGCGCCGTCGAGCTGGCCGATCCCCGGCCCGCCACCGCGGCGAGGATGGCGCTCGAAGCCGCGATGGCGCGGCTGCTGGACGTTGGCGAGGCCCGCGTGCGAAGCGGGTTCGTGACGACAGGCAACGGGGTCATCCACCACCTCGAAGCCGGGCGAGGCGAGCCCGTGGTCCTGCTCCACGGCGCCGGTGGTGGTGCCGCCAACTGGTTTCGCCTGATCGGTCCGCTCGCCGCCCGCTGGCGCGTGCTCGCGCCGGACCTTCCCGGGTTCGGTCTCTCCGATCCGGTTCCGATCACAACTCCGCTCGGTTGGACCGGGGCGCGATACATCCTCGATTGGCTCCGCACCGTGTGCGACGAACCGGTTGCCGTAATCGGCACGTCGTTCGGCGGGCTCCTGGCGCTACGTCTCGCCCAGCTCGCTCCCGAGCGCGTCGCGCGGGTCGTTGTGATCGACAGTGTAGGCCTTGGTCGGGAGCTGCCGTGGCCTGTCCGGCTCGCCACGATCCCCGGGATCGGACGACTCGCGCTACGCCCGTCCCGCTCGGGTGCCAGGGCGCTCCTGCGGACACTGCTCGTGACCGATCCCGCCCGCCTGCGCGATCACGAAGACGCGCTGGTCGAATATCTCTGGCGGTCTGCCGCCGCGGGGTCGCTGACGGATATGGTCACGGCTGTACGGCTTTTCGGTGGACTCGCCGGCCAGCGCGAGATCATTGCGGACCCGGAGCTGAGCGACATCGCCCAGCCCGTGCTCGTCGCCTGGGGTGAGCGCGACAGGTTCATCCCGCTCCGCCACGCGCTCCACGCGGCAGCAACCATTCCGCGCGGTCGACTGGGAATCATCCGTGGTGCGGGTCACTCCCCGAACTGGGAGGCTCCGGACGAGCTGCTCGCCACGATGGAACCCTTCCTGACCTCGCCGGTTGCGGAGCTCTGACGCGCCGCATGCTTATGGTGGAGATACCGCGAGTGTGGCCTTGACCGGAAGGCGCGGAGCATCGAACTTGCGCGCCGCAGCCAGAGTTTCGAAATCATCGCGGATAGCTGAAGCCGGCCCCGTGGCCGTGACCCGAGTGGAGGTGGAGGACGAGACATGCCCAAGATGAGGTTGCGCGACCTGCCTGACGCTGCCGTGCAGCGGCACCGCGTACTGGTACGCGTGGATTACAATGTGCCGATCGAGGATGGCCGGATCACTGACGACACCCGGATCCGCGGAACGCTCCCGACGCTGCAGCACCTGCTGGATCGCGAAGCGCGCATCATCCTCGTCTCCCACCTGGGCCGTCCCAAGGGCAAGTGGAATACGCAGTACTCGCTCCGGCCCGTGGCGGAACGCCTGCGCCGCACCGTCAGCGCACCCGTCCACTTCGTCGAGGACATCGCCGGACCGGCTGCGCACGAAGCCGCTGATCGCCTCGCGCCCGGC
>DATMSC010000563.1:0-3627 GCA_035565595.1 Longimicrobiales bacterium
AGATCTTCGAGGCCAGGCCAGAACGCCGGGACGGGGACGCGGCACTACACGTGCCGCTCCTCGGGTGGTACGATCGCCACGCCCGCCAGCTGCCGTGGCGGGAATCGCCGGATCCGTATCGCGTCTGGGTCTCGGAGATCATGCTCCAGCAGACGCGCGTGGATACGGTGATTCCGTATTTCGAGCGGTGGCTGCGCCTGTTCCCGGATGTCCGCACCCTCGCCGCAGCGCCGTCAGAGAGCGTGCTCAAGGCGTGGGAAGGACTGGGCTACTACCGTCGCGCCCGGAACATGCACCTCGCGGCGCAGCGGATCGTGGAGCAGTACGACGGCGAGTTCCCGGCCGACATCGACGCCCTGCGGAAGCTCCCCGGCGTCGGCGAATACACTGCCGGCGCGATTGCGAGCATCGCGTTCGGCGCACGAGTCCCCGCCGTCGACGGCAACGTCCGGCGGGTGTTGTGCAGGCTCTTCGACCTCCCCGACCCCGGCATGGCGGAGCTGCGCTCACTGGCGACGAGTCTCGTGCCAGAGGACCGGCCCGGCGACTTCAACCAGGCGATGATGGAGCTCGGCGCCACCGTGTGCACTCCCCGCGGGCCGCGCTGCGCCGCCTGCCCCGTGGCACCCGCATGCCTCGCCCGGGCACGCGGGACGCAGGCGGAACGTCCGGGGGCCGCGGCGCGCGCCGCGATTCCGGAGTTCGACGTCGCCTGCGCCATCCTCCTCGCCGGGAACGACACCGTCCTCCTGGTCCGCCGGCCCGAGGACGGGCTGCTCGGCGGGTTGTGGGCGTTCCCGGAAACGACGATCGAGGGCGACGAGCCCGCGACGGCCGCAGCCATCCGCCTCGCGGAGGCCATGGTGGACGCATCGGTCCACCCGACGGGAGTGGAGACGAAGGGCGTCGTCCGGCACGCCTTCACGCACCGGCTGGTGCGCTACCACCCCGTGCTCGTACGATTCGCGACCAACACCGGCAGAGGTGACGGAGGCGCGACTTCCGGCGTGCCGCTGGTGAGAGAGGTTCCGGCGCGCTACGCGGTCGCGTTCACGACGGTCGACGGTGAGAATGCGGTGAGATTCGGGTGGTTCGGCTACGACGAGGCCGGCGCGCTGGCGATGCCTGTCGCACACCGGAAAATACTGGGTGCGGTTTCCGGCGCGGATTAGGTCTATGGCTCCACCTGCTCCGGCCTGCGCCTGCACCCGCTCCCGCACCCGATGCGGCGTCGGCGGTCATCCCCGGGTGGAGGCACAACCCGAACGCGCGGGGTGCGGGCGAGTTGCCGCTCGTCGTGGACCATCCGACTGCCGTGATCGTAGACCGGCCTTCGTCGGGCGCGAAAGTACCGGCGCAGTCCGGGGCGGGTGAGCGCCGCCTAGAAGATCTCCTCCAGCTCCCGGACCACATCCTCCACGATCGAGGCGTACGAGCCCGCGGGCACGCGCGTCTGCTCGCTGTGGAAGAGGTACTCGGTCGAGCCGTCCTCGGCCGTGTGGCTTACCACGTCGAGGTAACCGATCATGGCACTGTCGGCGGCGAAGTACTCGATGCTCATGACCGGCTCGACCGTGGTCAGGTCCAGGTTCGGCAGGTAGCGCTCGACCCAGATCCGGCTGGCCCGGTCGATGAAGTCGCCGAACGCGAGGTCCGGCTCACTCGAGCCCGGCGATGTCCAGATCGCCTCCCCGGCGAGCTGACCGACCGAGCGGTTCATGGTGCGCTCCGTGTCGCCGGCGCGAACGGTGACCCACGCCACCACGTTCGGGTCGAATGTGTGCACTCGCCGCTCCTGTAGCTGGTTCAGCGGATCGACGAGCAGCATGAGCATGTTGTAAGGAAGAACGTAGAGACGCCCCGTTGTCGTATCCAGCGCGTACCGGTTACCGGCGCCATAGACTTCGCTGCCGAGCTGCAGCAAACGGGTTTCAGACCCGATCCGAATGCTGAGACGTGCGAACGGCTCGTTCAGCCCGTACCAATCGTATTCGTTCTCCCCGAGGACACCCAATTCGCGCGGCGACTGTGGGGCGGCGAGCATCTCCCAGAGGCGCTGGCCACCCACGCCGCCCACGAAGTACGTGGTGTCCGGGGTCGTGGCGTCAGGCGCGGTTTGCGCCATCATGCCCCAGAGGTAGGCGTCATTGCCCTCTCCCCGTCGCTCGATCTCGACGGTCGTGCCGGTGGTCAGCACCTCGAACACGAGCTGTGTGACCTCTTCGGGAGTCGCGTTCCAGAGCGTGACCGACCTGCCGGCAGCCGGGTCCGGTGGCTTCCTGGTCCAGGTCTGGTAGGCGAAACCGAGGGCGGCGATCAGGAGCACGCCCCAGACGACTGGCTCGCTCAGCCGGAACCCCCGAGACCGCGGTGCCGGCGAGGTCGCTCCACCGATCATCGCGGAATCGCTCATGCGGAAACCTCCGCTTCGCGCAGCCTGTCGCGCGACCTGCGCCGTCGGATGTACACGCCGGTCAACCCGAGGATGAGCACGAGCGCCGGCGCACCCAGGATCGTCGAATAGAACCAGGCGACGTCTTCTGCCCGGGTGTGCCGGATCGGCACATCCTCTTCGCTGACTTCACCACCGGCGAAGCGCTCTTCCCCGCCCAGCCAGCGTATCGCATCGGCGACCAGCGCGGCGTTCAGCCCGAAGCTGGTGAGCACCGCGTCGGTGAAGATTCGCGCGTCGGCGAAGACGAGCGCGCGCATCCAGGACGGCGGCCCCTCGTCTTCCGCCTCGAGTCCGGCCAGCGCCGCGATGTCTTCACCGGGGCCCGCGTCGTTTTCCGATTCGGAGCCCGCGGCGTCGCTCCCCGGCTGATCGGCCTGAGCGCTGTCCGGCGCGACGAGCGCCTCGACGGCGGCGACGAGGTTGTACTGCCTGCGCCTCTCGACGCCCTCGTCGAACTCGAAGTCGCCATCCAGATCCGCGAAGGTGGTCGGCAACGACCGGACGAGGAAGGTCGGACGGGCGCCGTAGAACTGGTCGGCCGCGAGCCACGCCGAGTCCGTCGCGAAGGTGCCGACGCTCGCATCCCATACGTCTTCAGTGTCCGCCTCGGTCAGGTGGCCCGCACCGAGGAAGACTGCCGCGTCGGCGACGCTCGCCCGGGCGGCGGTTGCCACGGCCGAATGAGACGAGAACCAGTTCGTGATGATGAGCTGCCGGTCGGACACGCTGTTGCGCTCGACCAGGTGCTGGAAGTCGTCGACCATCAGCTCCCGCTCGAAACGGACGCCGAGCCTGCGCTCGAGCGGTCCCAGCTCGAACCCGGAGGTGAGATCCAGCGCTAGGAGCAGCTTGCCGCCACGCTCGAGGTACCTGTCGATCGCCGCCATTTCCTCGGGGAGGAACGACCGCTGCGGACCGAGGATCACGACGGCGGCGGCATCGTCGGGAACGCCGGAGGTCAGCCGGGTGGCGATCCCCAGCTCCATGACGTCGTAGTTGAGATAGCTGAACATCTGCTTCAACACTTCGACACCGCCGAGCCCCGCCGCCATCAGCGGTCCGGCAGACGCCGGGTCGTTCAGCTCACCATGGCCCGAGGTGAAATAGACAGTGCGGATGGGACGCAGCAGCGTGAGGAGCCGCTGCTGGACCTCGCGGTCCAGCGTGCGCAG
>DATMSC010000564.1:0-1842 GCA_035565595.1 Longimicrobiales bacterium
GCACGCTCACCTGGAATTTCGGCGCCTTCGCCAACGCGCTCAACGGCCCCGCCGACAACACGCTCCGCCTCGTTTATACCGCGCGCATCGTCGATGAGAGCGGCATCGCGGCGCCCGGTGCTTCGCCGGCCTCCACCACGACCGCCCGGACCAACTCCGCCACGCTCGCCTACCACAATCAGGACGACGATCCCGTTTCCGCCGGCCCCGCGACCGCCAGCCTCGATGTCGAGCAGCCCCGCCTCACGATCGCCAAGACCCGCGTTTCACCCGCCGCCGACAACATCGTCCTCCCCGGCGAGACCGCCACCTTCCGCCTCACCGTCGCTAACAACGGCACCGGCCCCGCCTATAACGTCGCCCTCGCCGACACGCTTCCTGCCGGCCTCCGCACCGCCACGCCCGCGCTCGGTTCCGCCACGCTGAACGGTTCTCCCGTCACCCTCGCGACGCCCGCCTATGCCGCCGCCACCGGCGTCTGGAGCCTCGCGCTCGACGACGCGCAAATTCTCCTCCCCGGCGAAACCCTCGTCGTCGATTACACCGTGACCGTGGACGAAGATGCTCCGAAAGGCTCCGTCCTCGCCAATTCCGCCGCCGTCACCGGCTACGCGTCCAAGCCCTCCGCCGACACCACCGAACACCGCGTCTATCCCGCCACCGCGCCCTCGAGCCAAAAACTCATCGCCGGCCTGAACGTCGCCGGCTTCGTCTACAACCAGCTCATCCCCAACGGCGTCAAAGACGCCACCGAGGACTGGTCCGAAGGCACGCCCGTTATCGTCAATCTCGTCACCAACTCCGCCATCGCCTACGGCGATTTCTCGCTCGGCGCCAATCAGGTGATCCGTTCCGTCAGCGTCCCGGTGACCGCAGGCGCGCTCTCCGGCGCCTTCACCTTCAGCCACGTGCCCGCCGGCGACTACCGCATCGTCATCGCCGGCAACGCCGCCGCCACCAGCGCGGTTGCGCCCGCCACGTGGACCTTCGACACGCCCGCCAACGGCACGCTCGCCTCGGTCGTCCTCACCACCGCCGACCTCTCCGGCCAGAACCTCGGCCTCTATCAGGGCCGCATCGTTTCCGGCCGCGTTTACAACGACGCCGCGCCCTTCGGTTCGCGCGAGTCCGAGACCTGGGCCGCCGGCACCACCGTCGTCGTCAACCTCGTCGACATCTACGCCACGCCCACCGTCGCCGCCTCCATCACCGTGCCCGCGGGCGCCGGCACCTACACCTTCACCGGCGTCCGCCCCGGCAGCTATCGCCTCGTCGTCAGTCGTGCCGGCCAAACCAGCGCGGTCGCCGCCTCCGCCCCGGCCAACTGGGTCTTTGTCGAACCCGAAAACGGCACGCGCGACAACCTCACCGTCGCCATGACCGATCTCACCGAGCAGGATTTCGGCCTCACGCCCGGCCGCACGATCAGCGGCTTCGTTTACAACGACACCAACCCCAACGGCCTCAAGGACGGTTATGAAGACTGGCTCGGCGGCATGCCCGTCGTCGTCAACCTCGTCAAAGCCTCCAACGGCGTCGTCGTCGCGAGCGCCAACGTTCCCGTCGGCAGCGGCGCGTATGCGTTCACCAACATCGGCCCCGGCAATTACCGCCTCGTCGTCACCGATTTCAGCGGCTCGACCACCGCCGTCGCGCCGCCCACCTGGCTCTTCCGCGCGCCCGCCAACGGCACGCTCACCGTCACCGTCGCCGGCGCCGATCTCACCGAGCAGGACTTCAGCCTCTACCGCGGCCGCAGCGTGGCCGGGACGGTCTTCCGCGACACCGGCGACGGCGCCGGCACCGCCAACAACGGCCGCCGTGACGGCGCCGAGCCGGGCA
>DATMSC010000565.1:0-1927 GCA_035565595.1 Longimicrobiales bacterium
ACTGGTTCATTCCGAAAACGAGCCTGGCCACGTTCCACTCCGATCTCGAGCGACGAACGTCGCAGGCTCGCTGATCCCGCGACGGCCGCCGACAGCGTCAATCCCGCCCGATCCCGTAGCGCACCACCCGCGGCACGTTGAACTCGTCGGCTTCTACCGCCCACGCATGGTCGCGGTCCAGCACGTGGAAGACAACGGTGCGAGGTGAGCGCAGTCGCGCGAGGGGGTTCCCGGTCGCGTTCAGGATGGTCCAGAGCTGGTCGCGGCCGGGTCGATCCTCGCGCCGGAGCCAGATCTCACCGGAACGTGCCCGCTTCACGGCCGCGACGGGAGGAAAGTAGATCTCGTCGGGCCAGAAATCGAGGGCGGCGCGGACGGCGGCGGGCCGGAGCGTGTCCGGGTTGAGTATCACCATAACGCGTCCCCGCGGGCGCGTTCACGCCGCCCGGAAACGCTCGAAGCGCTCGGCAAGGAGCTCCCGATCCGGCCGGTCCACGGGGCGACGCGGGAGCTGGATGCGCTCGCCGTGCAGCTCCTGCAGCCCGTGGCGGAGCATCGGACCGTCGATCTCCTCGAGCACGTCGCGGCGGAGGTGTATGCGGTAATCCGGATCGACGCCGATGATGTTCACGTCGTACGCGCCGTGGTGGATGCGGCAGAGCGAAAGTCCGTTGGGGACCCGGGGCAGTCCTCGTTCCTCTCGATCGGGGAGGATGTGGGCGGCGTCGAGGAGCACGGGCTGGCGCAGCCTGCACATCGCGCACTGCTGGCGGTACGCCCTGAGGACGAGATACCGGAAGCGCTTCTGATGCAGGCGCTGCTTGACCTCGCGCGTGACGTACGCCTTGAGCGGCCAATCGGCGTCTGGCCTGGTCAACGCACCCGGCACAATGGCTCCCGCCGGGTCGGCAATCACCGCGAACGAGAGCCGCTCGGGAGCATCGGCGACGACATAGCACGGAAAAACCGCCTCGTACACGCCTGGTTCGACGCCAACGAGATAGAGGAGGGGGCGCCCGAGCTCGCCCGCGGTCCGGAGCGCTACGTTGTCAGGGTGGTTCGGATCCGTGCCGCGGTACCGGTAGACGAACCGCCCGTCCGCCGGGTCGATTTCGTCATCATACGGATCTTTGAACGATGTCTGGAACGAGAGCGCTGCGCCCGGATTCCGCAGCACGCGCGGCCTGAAAATACCTTTCTGCTGATTCCAGAGGGGGACGCGCTCGCCTTCGAAAACGATCCCTTCGTTCAGCGCTCTGGCATGGACTACGCCGCCGCCCGCCCGGCGTAGCCGGTCCACGTGCTCGAATACGGCGAATCGAAGCCGGAGATCGTAGTCGAAATCCATGGGTCGATGGCGGCGTCGCGTTCGAAACCCCTCGACATTTCAGCGGAATGCGTGTCGAAAATGTCAATATGGGACGACTCGGGCGTGCTGTCGAGCCGCACGTTCGCGGGAGGAACGGGATAGGCTACTGCGCCTTCGGTACCAGCAGCTTCAACCGCCCCTGCTGCCGCATAAGTCCCGCCATCCGTTCCGCTTCGGGGCCACGCCCCCAGAAGTAATCCACACGCCCGGCGCCCTGGATGGCGCTGCCGGTGTCGTGGACCAGCACGAAACGGCGGAGCGGAGCGCCGGCGACGACGTTGCCTTCGGCGTCCAGCTCGGGCCGGGTCGTATCGAGAAAGGCGAGGGCCGCGTGCGGGAAGACGTCGAGGTCGGCGGCGATGCTGCGCTCGCCCACGACGGGTTCGCCGAGCGCGCCCGTCGGCGGCGAGTCCAGTACGCGGAAGAAGATGTAGCGCTGGTTGGTGTTCAGGAGCCGCGAGACCTCGCCGGGGTTCGCGTCCAGCCACGCGCGGATCGCCTGCATCGACATGCGCTCGGCCGGGATGTGACCCTCGTCGATCAGGACCCGGCCGATCG
>DATMSC010000566.1:0-2337 GCA_035565595.1 Longimicrobiales bacterium
CGCGCGGCGTTCGCCCTGGCGTGCCGCCGCCGTTGCGCTCCCGCTGCTGGCGCTGGCGCGCTGGGGTCGGGCGGTGATCCCGATCCACTGACAACCGGAGAGCATGATCCCGTCGTGATGGCTGCGGCGGCGCAGAGCCCCGCCCCGACAGTCGGGTAGCTTGGGAGATAACTACGAAATGAAGATCTGGATGATCGGCGCCCGGGGCAGCATTGCCACCACGACGGCGGCGGGGATGATCGCCGCGCAGGAGAAGTTGCTGCCCCTGGAAGGGGTGATCACCGCCGGCGATGACTTCGCGAGCTCAGAGCTCGCGAGTCTGGAGGCGATCGAATTCGGCGGGTGCGACCTGCGGGCGGACACCCTCGGCAATGCTGTGCTCACCTCGGCATTCACTCGCTCCACCTTCGCCGAACCGGTCCTTCGACGGGTGGCCGCCCGACTCGAAGGTTGCCCGATAACCCTGGGCATCGTGCGCGGCGCCGGACCCGCCCTGGCCACGCTCGCCGGCTCCGACGCGGACGAGCTACGCGGGGAGAGCGCCCGTGACGCGATCGCGCGCATAGGCAAAGACCTCGAGGCTGCGGCCGGCGGCGACTCCATGGTCGTCATCAATGTGGCGTCCACGGAGGGTCCGCACGACGCCGCGCTCGACAGGTGGGATCTCGCCGCATTCGAACGCGCCCTCGATCAGGACGATCCGCGCATTCCGGCTTCTTCCCTCTACGCCTATGCCGCCATCACGGCAGGATTGCCATACGTCAACTTCACGCCGTCGACCGGCGCTTCGATCCCTGCACTCGTCGAGCTGAGCCGCATCATGGGCGTGCCGATCGCGGGCCGCGACGGCAAAACGGGCGAGACGCTCGTCAAGACCGCGCTCGCGCCAATGTTCGCGATCCGTGCGCTCACCGTCGAAGGCTGGTACGGCACGAACATCCTTGGAAATACGGACGGCCTCGTCCTCTCCCATTCGGAGAACCAGACGACCAAGGTGGCTTCGAAGTCAGGTGTCCTCGAAGGCTGTCTCGGTTACGCACCGAGCGGCGCCGTCCGCATCGACTATTTTCCACCGCTCCAGGACAACAAAGTCGCCTGGGACTTCATCGTCTTCCGGGGCTGGGGCGGCCACACCATGCGCATGCAGTTCATCTGGGAGGGCACCGACGCGATCCTGGCCGCGCCGCTCCTCATTGACCTGGCGCGCCTGATCGACCTGGCTCGCCGCCGCGGCGAGTCGGGTCCGGTTGGTGCGCTCGGGCTCTTCTTCAAGTCGCCGGAAGGTACGAAGGAGATGAACCTTCATCGGCAATACGAAGCGCTCCTCACCTGGCTGGCGCGGGAGGAGAGCCACGCCGAAGGCGAAGTCGTCCCGACCGAAGGCGCACGGGCGAGCTACGCCGGCCACTGACGGCCCGGCCGTAACGTTGAGCACCCAGGCGGTGCGGCGATTCCCATCCTTCTCCCCGGCATGCGCCGTGGCGCTGGACGTTCATGCGCATCGGGTATAACACGAACGGGTTCGCGCACCACCGGCTGGACGACGCCCTCGCGATCCTGGCCGAGTTGGGGTATTCCGCCGTCGCGATCACACCGGACGTGCATCACCTGCCGCCCTTCGAAACCACGCCCGCCGGGCTGCGCACGGTGCGTCGTCGGCTCGAGGAGCTCGGCCTCGCCGCCGTCATCGAGACCGGTGCACGGTTCGTGCTGGATCCCCGCCGAAAACATCGGCCGAACCTGCTGGAAGCCGAGCGGGAGGGGCGACATCGGCGCCTCGCCTTCCTCGTTCGCTGCGCGGAAATCGCCGGCGAGATCGGAGCGGGCGTAATATCGATATGGTCGGGTGCGAAACCGGCGGAGGTCGGGATCGACGAAGCGTGGCTACTGCTGCAGGACGGCGTAGCCGCGCTGTGTGAGCGCGCGGCCGATCTCGGGATTCGCGTGGGTTTCGAGCCGGAGCCCGGTATGTTCGTGGAAACGCTGGCGCAATGGGATCGACTGCGTGATGCAGTCCGCCACCCCGCGCTAAGCCTCACCCTCGACGTCGGTCACGTGCCGTGCACGGAATCGGTTACGCCTGCCCACGCCATCGTCGAGCGCGCCGATGAGTTGTGCAACGTCCACCTCGACGACGTGCGTGGAGGCGTCCACGAGCACCTCCAGATCGGCGACGGGGAGCTGGACTGGCCGGCCATCGCGGCAGCGCTGCGTCAGTCGGGTGACCAGGGCATCGCCGAGTTCGAGCTATCCCGCCATTCGCACACGGCCCCTACGGCGGCCGCCGAAGCGCTCCAGCGCTTCCGTCGCTACCTGGAGTCGTCGCCGGGTTGATCA
>DATMSC010000567.1:0-10658 GCA_035565595.1 Longimicrobiales bacterium
ATCAACTATAGCAGTATGACGCACTCCTTGATCGAGGCACTGATAATTGCGTTCCGCCATCCGCTCGTGGACATCGTCGTCCTGGAGCAGCACAGCGGGATCGCCTCGTCCCCATATGCGTTGGCGGATGGCCGCCATCCGATCAGCATCATCGCGCAACGGCTGATCGAACAGACCGGCAAGCTGTTGACAGTCCCCGGGAGCAACACGCCCGCCTTCGCGCTCGTGGCCGAGGATGGGTTGGCGCCGGGGGCGATCAGCGCGGGTGGGTACCAACACCGGGACAGCTATGTAGCGAACATGGGCTTCGAGCCCGAGGCCGCGGACAACATGCACTGGGGCGGGGCGTCGCACGGTCCGAGCGGGATCGGGGGGATCAAGCCCGACCTGCTGGCGCCGAGTGGGCAGATCGGCACCGAGATCGGCTATCTCTGGCGGGCGGAGATGCAGGAGAAGCTCGGGCTCTACTCGCTCCCCCCGGGCTACTCGATGGATGGCGGTACGTCGACGGCGGCGCCGATGATGGCCGGGGCGGCGGCGCTCGTGATCAGCGCGGCGAAGCAGACGGGGCTGAAATACGACGCTCCCCGGCTCAAGGCGGCGCTGGTCGGGAGCGCGCGCCAGATCCCCAACCTGCTCGCCTACGAACAGGGGAACGGGCTCGTCCAGGTGGAGGCGGCCTACGAGTTGTTGAAGAAGCTGCAGGACTGGACGCCGGTCGTGATCGAGAGCCGGGCGCCGGTGCGCACGGGGATCAGCCACCTGTTGAGCGAGCCGCACACCGGCGTCGGTCTCTTCGAACTGGAGGGGTGGACGGTCGGGCAGCGTGGTACCCGTACGCTCACCCTCACCCGCAGGAGTGGTTCGAAGGAGCCGATGACCTTCCAGCTGAGCTGGCAGGGTAACGACGGTACCTTCCGTTCGGTCTCCAGCGTGACGCTGCCGCTGAACCGCCCGGTCGAGGTGCCGGTCGACGTCGTGGTGGAAAGCCCTGGCACACACTCGGCGATCCTCTCCCTCACGCACCCGTCCATCCCGGGCTATGCGCACCGCGTGCTCTTCACGGTGGTCGGTTCGCTCAGACCGGCCGCGGAGAACGGGTATTCCGTCGAGGCCGCGTTGACCCTGCCGATCCCTGGTGATCGTGCCCTCTTCGTCAATGTGCCCCGAGGGGCGAAGGCGCTGCGTATCACCGCCGACCGAGAGGGGGGTGGGAAGGTCTCGCTGGCCGTGGTCTCGCCCGGGCGGCGGTTGTTCTCCTACTCATGCTCGTATCCGGGGATCTCGGCAGGCGAATCGTGCATCATCCCGAACCCAGAGCCGGGGGTCTGGGCGATCAATGCGCACATCTCCGAGATGCTGTGGGACTACATCCCCCGGCTGGCGCGTCCTCTACCCCCGGCGCGGGTGACACTGCGTGCTACGGTCCTGGGAGCGGAAGTCGATGTGCCGGCGTCGCTGAAGTCGAATGTCGGAGCGGGGGGCTCGCACGACTTCCGGCTATCCGTCACGAACCAGTTCGGCGAGACCGTCGCGGCTCTGGTCCCCGAGCCGCTCGCGAGCGTCTCTCGCACGAAGCGCACGATAGCTCGAGGCGAGCAGCACGTCTACGAGCTCGACGTGCCCGAAGGAGCGACCTCGGTGCGAGTAGGGATCGAGGCCGCTGAGGGCGCGGATCTCGACCTATATCTCATCGACTGTACGGCCGAGAAGCGGACCCCGCCTCCCCCGGCACCCGAGCAGGAGCGGGGCAACAAGGCGCCGGAGGTGCTGCCGCCAGGTTGTAGTACGCGCGCGAAGGATGCTACGACCCGGGCAGGTGGCTACGTAGAGGTGAGCGACCCCGCGCCTGGTCGGTGGGTGGTAGTGGTGGATGCTTACTCCGCTCCGGCGAGTGGCGTCGAGTACACCTACCGGGATGCTTGCCACCATCCGCGCTTCGGGATGGCGGCGGTGTCCGACGTGGAGAGGGCACGCAAGGCAGGGGAGAGTTGGACGGTGCCAGCCATGGTCTGGGCCACGGCCGAGCCGGAGGCGAATCGCACGCTGGAAGCAAGATTCGTCATGAAGGGGAAGGGGCTCTACAAGGGGGCTGACGGATCGCCGGTGGTACTCGGCGAACTCGAGTTCCCGCTCGGCGCTCCAGCGCGAGCGGCCATGGTATCGAGGCGCTGAGCGGTGGCCCCCCGCGCCTCACGGCCGGTGGACAGCGGCGAGCGCGGGGGATCCATATGGCGACCGAGCAGCTTTGCCGGGCACCCGTTGTCACCCCGAGACACGCGGGCGGGGGCTCGATGAGACGTGACTTTCGCGTATCCGTAGCCGGGAGTGTACTCGCATGAGAATACGTGCAGGACTGGGGTGGTTGTCGGGCGTTGTCGTCGTCCTGATCCCGCTGGTTCTGGGCGCCGTGCGCCTCGATCCCGACCCGAAGCCGTCAAAGCTTTTCAAGAACGCGAGGGAGCTCCTCGCCTCCGCCCGGGCCCGGGGCGAGACCGAAGTGACGATGTTGGTGGCCGCCAAGAAGGGCGGGGCGGCGGCCGTCGCACGGGAGGCGAAGCGCCTGGGAGGCGAGGTCCGGTACCGGCACGACGGCGTCGACTACTTGCGGGTCCGGATCCCGATCGATCGGGCGAGCGAGTTCGCAGAGCATGCGCGGATCGAATCGGTCACGCTCGACTTGACCGAGCGGGAACTCGACTTTCGGTTCGGGACCGAGGGAGACCCGAAGGCGCGCGAGGTGCAGGAGGGTGATGGCGACTGGCCGCCGCGCTGGAGCGACCGTCCCCTGACGCAACCCTACCGGGCGATTCGCGACATCGATGGTGAAGAGTTCCAGAAGAAGAACCCGACCTTCGATGGACGCGGGGTGACGATAGCGCTCCTGGACGGGCATCTCGACTTCCTCCTCCCCGAGTTCCAGACGGCGTACACGCTGGACGGGAAGCGGGTGCCGAAGCTGGCCGACATGATCATCACCGCGGACCCGCGGGAGACGGCGGAGTTCACGCCGCAGTGGGTGGAGATGAAGACGCGGGTAGTGGCGAATGGCGGGAAGGTGGTCCACGCCGGCAAGACCTTCACCGTACCAGGCGACGGTGTCTACCGCATCGGGATCCTCGACGAGCGGCGCTTTTTCAACGCCAGCTACCTCGAGCAGGACCTCGACCGGAACGGTAACCCGCGGGGCGACGACGGCAAATTCGGCGTCCTCTGGGACGAGAAGACGAACGATGTCTGGGTCGACACCGACCGCGACCTCGACTTCACCGACGAGAAGCCGATGACCGACTATCGCGTGCGCGGCGACTGGGGCGTCTTCGGGAAGGACGACCCCAAGACCGGGGTGCGCGAGTCGGTCGGTTTCACGGTGCAGACGGACCGGAAGAACGAGTTCGTCGCGATCAACGTCGGCATCTATCAGCACGCCACTGAGATCATGGGGCATGTGGTGGGGAACGAAGAGCCGAACGGTCGACTGAGGGGGATCGCTCCTGGGGCGCGGATAGTGTCGGTCTTCTATGGCTACAGCCTGGCTCACGGTCTGATCGAGGGGTTGATCGCCGCCTTCGAGCACCCGGAGGTGGACATCGTCGTCCTCGAACAGAGCGTGGCGATCGCGTCGGTCCCATACACGCTCGCCGATGCTCGTCACCCGATCAGCATCATCGCGCAGCGGTTGATCGAGCGGACGGGGAAGCTGCTGACCGTGCCTGGGGACAATCCGTCGGCCTTCGGCTTCGTGGCCGAGGATGGTCTGGCACCCGGTGCGATCAGCGCCGGTGGTTATCAGCACCGTGACAGCTATCTGATGCATAAGGGCTTCGAGCCCGAGACCGAGGACAACATGCACTGGGGCGGGATGTCGCACGGGCCGAGCGGGCATGGCGCGCTCAAGCCCGACCTGCTCGCTCCGAGCGGGCAGATATCGGTCGACATCGGCTACGTCTATCGCAAGGCGGAGAGTACCTTCCGCGGGCTCTACCAGCTCCCTCCCGGTTACTTCGTGGATGGCGGGACCTCGACGGCCGCACCGATGGCCGCGGGTGCCGCGGCGCTCGTGATCAGCGCGGCGAAGCAGACCGGGCTGAAGTACGACGCTGCGCGTCTCAAGGCCGCGCTCACCGGCAGCGCCCGCCAGATCGCCAACCTGCAGGCGCACGAGCAGGGGAATGGACTCGTCCAGGTCGAGGCCGCTTACGAACTGCTAAAGAAGTTGCAGGACTGGACGCCGATCGAGATCGAGACGCGCGCGCCGGTACGGACGCGGCTCAGCCACCTCCTCCAGGAGCCGCACACGGGGGTGGGGCTCTTCGAGCGGGAGGGGTGGACGGTGGGGCAGCGTGGCACCCGCAGCATCACCTTCATTCGCAAGAGCGGTCCCAAGGAGCCGATGACCTTCCAGCTCTCCTGGCAGGGGAACGACGGTACCTTCCGTTCGCCGGCGAGCGTGACGCTGCCGTTGAACCGCCCGGTCGAGGTGCCGGTGGAGATCGAGGTGCGGAGCCACGGCGCGCACTCGGCGATCCTCTCGCTCACGCACCCATCGATCCCCGGGTACGTGCACCGCGTGCTGAACGCGGTGGCCGGTGCACTCCGCCCCGCCACGGCGACGGACTACACGGTCGAGACCGAACTGATCGTGCCGCGCCCGGGCGATCGGCCGTTCTTCGTCGAGGTGCCGGAGGGGACGAAGGCGATTCGGTTCACGGCGGCGAGCGAGGTGAAGGGTGGGATACAGGTGAACGTGGTCTCGCCGGGGCGGGAGATGTCGTACTTCAGCTGTCCCTACGGTGTGAACCCCATGACCTGCACGATCGCCGACCCGGAGCCGGGGGTCTGGGAGTTCAACGTCACCATGCGGGACTTGACCCGCGAGTACGATCCGCATCGCGAGCGACCGGTACGCCCCGCCCCGGTCAAGGTGAGCGCGACGCTGTTGGGGATCGAGCTGAGCGCCGACGCCCGCCCCGCAGCACCGGCACGATCCGGCACCTCGTTCGACCTCCCGCTCACCCTCGTCAATCGACACGGCGCGACACCGGCCGCTCTCTTCGCTGAGCCGCTCGCCAGCGCCTACCGCACGACGCGTAGGATCGCGAAGGGCGAACAGCACGTCTATGAGATAGTGGTGCCTGAGGGGGCGACGTCGGTGCGCGCGAGCATCTCCGGCGCGGCAGGCGCCGACCTCGACCTCTACCTCCTCGACTGTACGACCAAGGGCAAGGTCATGACCTTGGAACCGCTTCCAGAGAAGGAGATGGGGAACAGGTCGCCGGCGTTGCCTCCGATCCCCTGCCTGCCGAAGGCGAAGGACATCAGGACGAGCGCGGGGGGCTTGGTAGAGCTACGCGACCCGGCGCCTGGACTCTGGGTCGTGGTCGTGGATGCCTACGCCGTCCCCGAGACTGGCGTCAAGTACAGCTATCAGGATGCCTACCACCACCCGCGCTTTGGCGCCATAGCCGTGAAGGACTTGGAGAAGCCGCGCGACAGCCGGGCGCGGTGGGCGGAGCCGGCGCACGTCTGGGTGGCCGCGGAACCGGAGGCCGGGCGTACGCTCCTGGCGCGATTGACTGCGTGCTCGAAGGGCGCTGCCGCCGCACTCGGTGAGCTCGAGGTACCGCTCGGGCCGGATGCGCCGGCGACGGTGTCGCAGAGATGAGGTCGAGCGCCGGGTGCCGAGCGCCAACGACGCTAGCCAGCGCTCCAAGCTGCGGCGCCGAGCCCGTTGCCTACCAGATGTATATAGGGCAGGCACACCGGTCGACAGGAATACGTCACCTCCCGGGGGCGGATTGGTAGGCTCCGCCCCCGGGGGACGTAATTGGATAGGGTGCACCATCTCTCCGCCTGGCATCATCCACTCCCGAGGTAGGAAAATGACAGAAGTGGCACAGCGCCCGCGTCGACGCCGTCTCCCATTCATCGCCCTTGCCGGGCTCACCTTCTTCGCCGGTTCCGCGGCGGCCCAGCAGCAACGGCCCCTGCAGGTCGACGACCTCTTCCGGTTGGAGAAGTTGAGTACCGTTGCCGTCTCACCGGACGGCGAGCTGGTAGCCTATGTTCGGATCGCGCCCGAAGAAGTGGCTCCGTTCCACGATCTGACCTACATGTGGGGCAACGAGCGGGGCGAGGTATGGGTCGCCCCGACCCGAGGTGGTGAGCCGCGCAAGATCGCCGGTGATGCGCGCGCCGGGGTCGGCTTCTGGAACCCGGAGTGGTCGCCGGATGGGCGCTACCTCTCGCTCTTGGGTTCTAACGGAGATAATGTCCACGTTCACGTCTGGGACCGCGACAGCGGGGCATTACGCCAGGTGAGCGACAGGGCGGTCGAATCCTTCCCGGCGCCGTCGACTTGGCTATCGGCCTCGGAACTCGTCGTCCAGGTCATGCACGAAGGGGGGCGTCCCCTTTCGCTGACGATCATGCGCAATACGCCTGAAATAGCGTCCCGCGAGTGGGCGAAGGTACGGGCGGGCAAGGAGGTTACGGCGAGCGTGCTGGAGAGCGGGGTTCCGGCCGATGCCGAGCCCCGGCCTTCGGGGACGTTCCTCCTCTACGACGCTCGTACCGGCCGGACCCGGCTCCTAGCCGAGGGCGCGTTCACTAGGCCGTCCCGCGCTCCCGGCGGCGATGCCGTGGCCGTTTTCATCGAGGTGGAGCCGTTCCGTCCGAAAGCCGACCGGCTGATCGAGCACAGCCAGCAACATGGGCGGTTCCACGTGCGCGTATTCGGGCGCACGGGCGCGCTCCCCAACGGCGGGCTGGAGCAGGTCACGCGGGCGTTACCGGGCTCGATCGAGTGGTCGCCGGACGGTAATCGCTTCGCCTTCGCCGGTACGACTGTCCCAGGCGACGACGCCCCGGCCAGTATCCTTGCCTTCGTTCCCGCCTCCGGCGAGCTAGTTCGCTACGACCTTGGTGACCTGGAGTTGAGCCGCGAGGTGCGCGACTGGATCTCGCCGCCGGCGCTACGGTGGACGGTGGACAACGAGCTCCTGGTCTACGCACGGAAGGCTGGGACGGACCGTAGCGATTGGTGGGTACTCGGGAGTTCCGGTCCGGCGCGCAATCTCACGGCGAAGCTGGCCAACGCCCCCGCCGAGATCTATCGCGTAGCCGGAGGGCGGGACTGGGTCGGGATCAGCGGGGATGAAGTATGGCGTTTCGGGCCGTCCGGTGAGCCGGTCGACCTCACCGCCGGTATCAACGAGCCGGTCACGGGTTTCGCCTGGGTCGACCAGGCACAGGCCGGAGCGCGTGGCGTGGGGGAGGTAGTGATCCGGACCGGGAAGAAGCTGGAAGAGATAGAGTACTATCGCATCAGCCTCTCGGGTCGCGAGGAGGTCGAGCGGTTGGCCAAGCCGAAGGCGACCGCGGAGCTAGCCGCCTACGTGGCTGCCGCCGGGCAGTCCGTCTTCCGGGCGGCCGACCGCACGGGTACGTATCTCTGGTTCGCGTCTCGAGGCGCACAGGTGCGCACCATCCTCGAGACGAACACGTTCCTGCGTGGCATCGCCGAGGCCGAGGCGCGGAGGATCGAGTACCGCGGTCTGGACGGCGACTCCCTATTCGGCTGGATCCTCCTCCCACCTGGTTACCAGGAGGGGAAGCGCTACCCGGTCGTAGCTGAAGTATACGCCGGCTCGGTGGCACGGCCGGACCGGCCGACTATCCTCACACGTCTCAATGAGCCCCACCCACTCAATTATCAGCTCCTGGCCGCGCGTGGATACGTGGTCCTCTTCCCGAGCATGCCGCTCGAGCCGGAGGGCAAGGCGAGCGACCCGTTCATGGAGCTGACCAAGGGGGTGCTCCCCGCGCTGGACAAGCTCATCGACCTGGGGATCGCCGACCCCGACCGGCTCGCGGTCATGGGGCAGAGCTTCGGCGGCTTCAGCACGATGGGGCTGATCGCGCAGACCACCCGCTTCAAGGCCGCGGTCGCGCTCGCCGGGCCGACGGACTTCGTCAGTATATACGGCCAGTTCGACGCCCGGAGACGGTACGACGACCGGCCGCACGACAACCTCTTCTACTTCAGCATCTCCGAGACCGGCCAGGTCCGGATGGGCAATCCGCCGTGGAAGGACTTGCAGCGCTATATCCGTAACAGCCCCCTAACATACGTGGAGCGGGTCCGAACACCTCTGCTGATCATCATGGGGGATCTGGATTACGTGGCGCTACAGCAAGGTGAGCAGTACTTCCTCTCGCTCTACCGTCAGGGGAAGCGGGCGCGTTTCATCCGCTACTGGGGCGAGGACCACGTCCTGATGAGCCCGGCCAATATCCGGCACATGTGGGAGCAGATCTTCGACTGGCTCGGCGAGCACCTGAAGGTGGAGACTGAACAGAGGACGACGGCGGCGGCCGCAGCCGCGGCGGGGGCGCAGGGTGCGTCGCACTAGCGACGTGCCTTCGTCCTCGGCCGAGGGTGGGGCCGAGCCGAAGCAGGAGCTCCAGGCAACGTGTCGATACGCTCGCGGTATCGCAACGTGGAGTTGCAATCGGACGGCTATCGTTTCCAGACGGAGAAGTGCGTAATGTCGAAGAGCTCGGGTGATCACTGGATGTATGCGCCGATCCGGCAGCGTCTCTTGCTGTGCGGCGGCGCCGTGCTGCTTCTATTCGGAGCGAGTGAGCTGGTAGCGCAAGAACGCACGCGGGAGGCGCTCCCCCTTGATGTCGCGGTCTCGGTTCGTGACCACAACGTCCGCTCTCCCATCAACTTCTCCCCCGACGGCGAGTGGCTCGCGCATACGGTGGCGACCGACGAGACCGTCCCACGAGATTCGGTCGGATGGTGGCATTCGCCTACGGGGTTCCCGTTCGGCGAGGGGGATGCACGGATGGAGGCGACCCTAACGAACACGAAGACCGGAGAGGTCATCAGGCTGGGCGGGTCGACGAGCGCGAGTTGGGGGGCGGTCTGGTCACCGGACGGGAAGCGCGTCGCCTTCTACTCGGATGAAGGGGGCGAGGCCGGGTTGTGGATCTGGGAGCGGGCGACGCGGACGGCCAAACGATTCCCGGGGGTGATACCGCGGGTTTTCTACGGCTTCGAGCAGCCGCGCTGGAGCCCGGATGGTGAGCGGCTCCTGGTCAAGTTGCTCCCCGAAGGCAGGACCATCGCGCAGGCCAATGCGATGGGGATGACCACGGCGAGCAAGCAGAGCTTCTCCAAGGTCGGGCCGGGGGAGCCTTCGGTGATCGTACGGCGCGCGGGGATGAAATCGGCACCCGCGGAGGCACCGGCGAAGAGTCGGTCGTCGAGTTTCGTGCAAACCTTTGCCGTAGATCTGGCGATCCTGGATCTGCGAACCCAACAAGTGACTCGACTGGTGCGGGAGCTGCCGATCCGCTACTACGCCTTCTCGCCCGATGGGCGGCAGGTGGCCTATTCGATGTTGACCGGTGTACGGCCGAACAGTCAACAGCCGCAGTTCGATCTCATGGTGGTGGACGCCGGTGGTGGCGCCCCTCGTCGCCTGGCGGAGGGTGTCGGCCTGGGGTACGGGATCGAGTGGGGCTGGTCGCCGGACGGCACCATGATCGCATTCGTCGAGAGCGACCGGACGGCGGCGAAGGGGATCAAATTGGTATCGGTGGCCGACGGAGAGCGGAAGTTGCTCCAACCCGAGGGTGCGCCTGATTTCGGTTACGGCCACTACGGCGAGGGCGAGTACGCGCCGCTCTGGGACCCAACTGGCAAGTTCCTCTACGCGGTAGGCGACGGTGAGGTCTGGCGCGTGGATTCGCAGAGCGGCAAGGGCGCTGTCGTGGCGCGCGTTCCAGGGTGGCAGATCTTTTCGCCAGTGCAGCCCTTCGAGCGGTCGACGATCTGGACCAGCGATCGCGGGCGGACCGCCTGGTTCATGGCTCGCAGCCAAACGGGTGACCGCTCGGCGCTCTTCGCCGTCGACCTGAAGAACGGGAAAGTCACGAAAGGGCTCGACGAAGCGAAGACGTACGCACCGATATACAGCCTCACGGCGAGCGAGGCGACGGGGGAGATCGCCTTCGTGAGCACCGACCAGCAGCACCTGGACGACGTCTGGCTCTACAACGTGAAGCAGGGCAAGGCGAGGCAGCTGACGCACCTCAACCCCGGGATGGAGCGTTACGCGCTCGGTGAGGCCAGGGTCATCGAATGGACGGGGCCGGGAGGGAAGCAGCTTCGTGGGGCGCTGTTGTTGCCGCCCGGTTATCAGCCCGGCCAGCGGTTGCCGACGGTGATCTGGGTCTATGGCGGCGACCTGGGCTCCCGGTTCGTCAACCGTTTCGGCTTCTGGGGATCACCCAACTTCAATATGCACATCCTCGCCACGCGTGGTTACGCCGTCCTGGCGCCTGATGTACCTGTCGCGGAAGGGCGGACGCTGCGGGACATCTATGAGGCGACGAATTCGGCGGCGGACGCCGTCGTCTCGCAGGGTTACGCCGATCCCGACCGGCTTGCCGTCATGGGCCAGAGCTATGGCTCGTTCAGCACGCTCGCCGTGATCACGCAGACTACGCGCTTCAAGGCCGCGGTCATCACGGCCGCCGTCCTGCACCCGGACCTCTTCGCGGACTATCTGCGGAACATCGGCTACTACGAAGAGGGGCAGGGGAACATGGGCGGTAATATCTGGGAGTACCACGACCGCTAC
>DATMSC010000568.1:0-3946 GCA_035565595.1 Longimicrobiales bacterium
CGATCGAGCTCCATCTTAAGGCGCGCGGGTCCGAGGTGTGTGACCAGGAGTTCGTCCTGTCGGAGCTTCTTGCTCGCGCGTACGGCGAGGGCGTCTTGGCCGGTGAGGCGGATCGACTGCCACTCGATCGGGTCGCGCGGCGTCGGCTGGATGGGGACGAGGAGCCAGAGGTACGTCTCGGGGATCCGTGCGGTCACCGCGCCGTCGGCGGCCTGCTTCTGGGTTTCGGCTTGCCGGACCTGGTGGGGCGAGAGGTCGAGCGGCTCCTTCTCCTCGAGGATCGATGCCCAGGCGAGGTAGCGGCGCACGGCCTCGTCCAGGTCCTGGTAGCGGGTCTGGTCCGCGGCGAGGAAGACGAGGGTGTTGCGGAACTGCCGGGGCTGGGTCCCTCGGGACTCGAGGATCGCCTTCGCCGCGGCGAGCGCCGGGGTCTCGCGGTCGCGGCTGTGCGGGTGGTCGGGGCCGAGGACGACGAGGCGCGCCTCGAGGTCGTCAGCCACATCCTGTCCCGATGCGGGGAGGGGGTGCACTCGACGGAAGTCGCCCTGCTTCTGGAGGTCTTGCCTGAGACGGCGTTCAATCTCGCGCGCGATCGCGTCCGGATCTCGCCGGAGCTGTTCGGCCCGGTCCTCTGCCATCTTCGTGACGGTCGGCTGGGTCGAGTACCAGTAGCGCGCGCCGTCGTGGTAGAGGTAGGTCGCCGCGGCGGCGAGGCGTCGGAGCGCATCGCCGAAGACGGCGGGAGACTCGGCGGGCATGACGCAGCCGAGTTTGATCCGCCGGTCCTCGAGCCCGCGGTTCGCCGCGCCGGTCGTCGGTGCTGAGCCGAGGTAGACGGTCCGTGCGACTCGCCGGGCCGCCGAGAGCTTGCCGAGGTTCGGGACCTCGTTGTCCAGCCGGAGCGGGAGCGAACTCGGGCCGTCGACATCCTGTTCGATGATCGGCGTCCAGTTGTCCGAGAGGTAGCGTGTCAGCTCGAAGCGGACGCGCTCATCGTCGATCGGGAGCGTTGAGGGGAGGATCAGCGGGTTGCGGTCACCCTTCTCCCAGAGCGAGTGGATGACTGCTGCCATGAGCCGCAGCACGCCGCGGGTGCGCTGGAACGTGACGAGGGTGCCCCAGTCGTTGTAGAGCCGATCGAAGACCTCCGGGTGGATCGGGTAGGCCGCCTTGATCCGCTTTTCGTAGTCCGCCTCGCGGCATTCGGGCGGGAACTCCTGGCTCTGCGTCCGATAGAGGTCGTAGAAGGCGCGGGCGACGTTGTCGCGGGCGACGAACTGCTTGGAGTCGACCATCGGCTCGAAGAGCCGGCGCCGGACGATCTCGAAGCCCTCCTCGGCGGTGGCCGGGCGCCACGACGATTCGACGCGCCCGATCACGTTCTGGAGCCGCTTGAGTGCCTCGCGACCCCGCTGACCACCGACCTCGACATCGTCGACCGGCGCCTGCGACGGGCCGGAGGCGGCATCGGAGGCGGGTAGGCTAATGACGAGGAGGCAGTGCTTCGAGAGTTTGGCCGACTCGGTCAGCGCCTGAGCGAAGCTGAACTGCGTCTCGAAGCTCCCCCCCGGAAGGTCGCTCTCGTCGTGGAGCTGCCGGGCGTAGGCGACCCACTCGTCGATTAGAATGACGCAGGGGCCATACTGGTCGAAGAGTTCGCGGAGCGCATCCCCGGGGTTCGTCGCCCGCTCGTCATCCGCGCGGATCCGCTCGTACGCCTCTGCCCCGCCGAGTTGCCAGGCCAATTCGCCCCAGAGGGTCCGGACCACGGTCCCATCGGGTTTGGTGACGGGGTTGCCGGGCGAGATCTTGTTACCGACGAGGACGACACGCCGTACCGAGGGAAGCTCCGTCGCCCCCGCTTCCTGGAGCACGCCGTCGATCCCGAGGAGTTCGGTGGGTGGGACGCCGGAGAAGAGGTGGTAGAGGGCGAGCATCGAGTGCGTCTTCCCGCCGCCAAAGTTGGTCTGGAGCTGGACGACCGGGTCGCCGCCCGTCCCCGTCAATCTCCTGACCGCGCCGACGAGGAGCTGCCTAAGACTCTCGGTCAGGAAGGTGCGACGGTAGAACTCCGCCGGGTCACGGTACTCCGCCGAGCCCTGGCCCAGGTGCACCTGCCAGAGGTCCGCGGCGAACTCGGCCTGTTGGTACCGGCCGCTCGCCACGTCCCGATGCGGCTGCACGACCTCGCGCCACGGCTTGAGCGACCCGATGGCCTGGCTCTCGACGGTGCCGCCCGACTGCCGGCGCCGTTCGTTCCTCGCCTGCTCCTCGAAGCGCACCCGGAGGAGTTCCATCTTCGACTTCTCGAGATCCTCGACCTGCGGCGCGGAGACCGCCGTGAGGAGCCGCGTCACCGAGTCGAGGGTACGGTACGCATCGTCGGTCGAGAAGGCGTTCTGATGCGCCCACCGGTTGCGGATGTCGCGTAGTTCGCTGACGAGCGAGCGCTCGGTGTGGCCGAGGGTGCGGCGAAAGACGTCGTTCCACGCCTCCCACATCAATCTCAGGAGGGGCGCGACGTCCCACTCGGCGAAGGGCCGGTCGAGGTTCAGCCGGTCGTCCTGGACGAAGCGCCGGGCCTCCACTGCCGCGCGGTCCTTGTAGACGTTCGTGAACTCACGCTCGACGAAGGGCGCCAGACCGTCCCGGAGGAGGTCGAGGGCGCGGCCGACGCGTTCACGGTTGGTCAGGGCCATGGTTGATCGTAATCCAGGTCATTGGGTTCGTTGAGGTGGAGTCCGTGCCATGCGACGGTCGAAGGCGTCGTCAGCACCGCTCCACGCCGATTTCAGTTCCAGTCCCGCGTGGTCGCGGGCACGGTCGGGTCATCCCGGAGGAGCAGATCCACGCACTCTTCACAGATGTCCTTGCCCCGGAAGAGGAGGAACTTCTTGTCCGATTGCAAACAGACTGGACACTGCGACGTTACCGGTCCCGGGGCTCCGGCGTCGTCGTCTTCTTCGAGTTCGAGTGTAATCTGCCCCGTAGGGGGCGCCACGGCGTCCGAGGCGCCGAGGCTCAATGGTCCGACCGGGGCCCCCGAATCGCTCTCGGCCTCCTCATTCGGCTCGAATCCACTCTCGACGCCCCACTCCCGTCGGATCTCAGCGGCCCGGCGCCGCACCCGCTCGATGAGGTCGGTGGAGGTAGGAGGTTCAGTAACCGTCTGACCCGCCGGTTCGATGCCGAGTGAAGCCAGGCGAGTATATACGCGTTGCATCGTCGATTCCGGGTCACGGAAGAATTCGCTCCCCCGGATTCGGATGAAGCGCCACCGCAGCCGCTCGAGGACCGCTTGTCTCGCTAGGTCTTCAACAAGCTTCTCCCTCGGGTGGTAACGGTCCCCATCGCATTCGATGGCGACCTTGGCGCCATCCGGACCTTCAACGACGAGGTCGATGCGATAGTACCCGACCCACCACTGAGGCGTGACACGGTAGCCCTCCCGGATGAGGTGCTCGATGACCCGCCGCTCGAACTCTGACTCAGCCCGGGCTTGTGCGCGGCGCGTCGCTTCGATGACTCCGTTCGGATTCTGCGCGTGCTGGATGAGGTGGAGCCGGAGATCGCCAGGTTGGAGATCGGTCGATGGGTTGAGCGAATGGACCACCCACATCTGGTCCCGCGCGCGGCTCGCGGCAACGTTGAACCGCTTCTTGTTGCTGCTCAAATAACCCTCGGAGAGCATCGAGAGTGGCCCACCGTTCAGGGGTCGGGACTTCACCATAGAGAGGAAGATGACATCCCGTTCGTCCCCCTGGAATTGCGCAGCGTTGCCGCAGAGGATCTCGCAGTCTCCGACCACCTGAGGTGATAGGCGATTGTGGATGATCTTCTCTATCAAGAGGGCCTGGTCATCCCCGAGGAGGGAGATGACCCCAAAGGTCTTTCCGGCATACTCCGGTTGTTCGATCGCGGCCGCCAGGAGCGATGCGATCTCGTA
>DATMSC010000569.1:0-1682 GCA_035565595.1 Longimicrobiales bacterium
CACCTCATTCAATTGTTCCGAGCGCACTTCGGTGCGGCACCGACCGCTGTGACCGGGTTGCGGGGGGACGGGTCGAACCGCAAGTACTACCGTCTGATCGGAGCGGACACGGCGACCGCGATCGGGACGGTTGGGCCCGACCATGAGGAGAACCGGACGTTCCTGTCGTACTCCCGCTCGCTTCGAGGATGCGGCCTGCCGGTGCCGCGGATCTACGCGGAAGACCAGGATCTGGGGATCTGGCTACAGGAAGACCTCGGGGACACGACGTTGTTCGACGCGCTTCTGGAAGCACGCGAGCACGGCGACGGCTCGTTTCCGGCGTCGATCCTGAGCCTGTATCGCCGGGTCATCGAGATCCTCCCGCGAATACAGGTGGAGGGCGGTCGCGCCGTAGACTTCGGACTGGCCTATCCACGAGCCGCGTTCGATCGCCAATCGATCGCATGGGACCTGAACTATTTCAAGTACCACTTCCTCAAGCTGGCGCACGTTCCATTCAACGAAGCCACATTGGAAGCGGACTTCGAAGTGGTGACCGACTTCCTGCTGCAGGCGGACGCCAGCCATTTCCTGTACCGCGATTTCCAATCGCGAAACATCATGATCCGCGAGGGGGAACCCTGGTTCATCGATTACCAGGGTGGACGTCGGGGTGCACTGCAATACGATGTGGCGTCCTTGTTGTACGACGCGAAGGCTGACATTCCGGCCGAGGCTCGCGAGCGCCTTCTCGCCTGGTACCTCGAGGCGCTCTCAGAATACGTGACCGTCGACGAGGAACGCTTCCGGGAATTGTTGAGGGGCTACATCCTCATCCGGATCATGCAGGCGCTGGGCGCGTACGGCTATCGCGGTTTCTTCGAGCGTAAGCCGAGATTTCTCCAGAGTGTGCCGTACGCCGCGCGCAACCTGGCGGCGATCCTGAATGCCGGCATACCGGTCCGGGCGCCCGAACTCGAGAACGTATTGCGTCGGATAGCCGACCGGTGGTCCGGCGGCGACGTCGACATGCCACGACCGGGGCTCACCGTCCAGGTGGGCAGCTTCAGTTACAGGCACGGCTATCCTGAGGACGAGGGCGGACACGGCGGCGGCTTCGTCTTTGATTGCCGTGGGCTACCCAATCCGGGCAGGCAAGCAGAATACGCGGACCGTTCCGGGCGTGACCGCGAAGTGGCGGAGTTCATCGAAGCGCAAGAGGAGGCGCGCGCCTATTTTGGCCACGCCCAGGCCCTTGTCGACGCTCAGGTCGCTGAATACCTGCGACGCGGTTTCACGAGTCTGACCGTATGGTTTGGGTGCACGGGTGGCCAGCACAGGTCCGTATACATGGCAGAGCGTCTCGGTCGCCATCTGAGCGAGACGTTCCCTCAAGTCCACGTGCGGCTGCGCCATCGCGAGGAGCCATCGTGGCCGGCTTCCGTGCCGGCTGGCCAGGTCGTGGGCGCCGGGTGACCGGGTAGCACTCGGTGGACGCGATGATCTTCGCGGCGGGCCTCGGGACTCGGCTGGCGCCGCTCACGGACGGCCGTCCCAAAGCACTGGTGCCGCTCGCCAACGTTCCCATGCTCGAGCGGGTGGCGAACCGGTTGATCGCCGCCGGAGCCGACCGCCTGATCATCAACGTCCATCATTTCGCGGATCAGATCGAGCGGTACGTGACCGACCGCAACGGGTTC
>DATMSC010000570.1:0-1870 GCA_035565595.1 Longimicrobiales bacterium
AGAGATGCGATACCGGCGGGGGAGGGCCAGTTCGCGCAGTGAGCGGCCGATCCAGGAGTCGGGCACCGCCATCTCCTGGATGCTGAATCCCGAGCCGAGGTCCACGTAGTTGAGGAGGCCGGGGCTGCTGATCCGGGTGGCGAGGAGCTGACCGGACTCCCGTTCGGGGAACACCGTCTCGGTCACACCGAGCTTTTCCATTACGCGCGCGTGATCACTCGATACGACCTTCACGTAGATGTCCCGGACGCCGAGGTCGCGGAGCGCGAGCGTGGCGAGGATGCTGGCGGCGACGTCGTCGCCGGTGTTCACGATGGCGGTGGTCGCGGACTTTGTTCCGATGCGTTCCAGCGCTTCGATCTGGCGGCCGTCGCCGACGGCGGCACGGGAGACGCGGCGGGAGATGCGGTCTACAGCCTCTTCCTTCGTGTCGAGCACGGCCACGTCGTGGCCCTTGGCGTAGAGCTCCTCGGCGACGGTCGCGCCGAAATTTCCGAGCCCTATCACGACGAATCGTTTCATCTGAGCCCCCGGTCGACTTTCAACCGACGATCACGTCCTCGCCGGCGTAGCGGAACTTGCCGACGGGTTCACGGCTTCGCAACGCGATGGCCGCGGCGAAGGTCAGCGGCCCGACGCGGCCCACGTACATGAGCAGCGAGACGAGGAGCCGGCCGACCGGCGACAGCTCGCCAGTCACGCCCATGGAGAGCCCGACTGTATTGAAGGCGCTGGTGACCTCGAACATGTAGCGCAGGAACTCGCCCTGGCCGGATCTCGCGTGCCCGATCTCCGTGATGGTCAGCGCGAAAATGGCGAGGGCGAGCACGCCGCACGCGACGACGAAGAGGCCGACCGCTCGCTGCACGGTATCCGTCGGGATGCTCCGGTCCCAGAACCCCACGACGCGGCGGCCGCGGAACCTCGACCACGCGAGCATGCCGATGACGCCGATCGTGGTGACCTTGATCCCCCCGGCGGTCGAGTTGGGAGCGCCGCCAATGAACATCAGGAGCGTGGTCAGGAAGTTGGTCGCGTCCGCGGCCTGTTCGTAGTCCACGGTCTGGAACCCGGCGGTCCGGCCGATGATGCTCATGAACAGCCCGTTGAGCGCCCTCGCCCAGCCCGGCAGCTCCGCGAAGGTCCGGTGCCATTCCAGGGCGGTGAACATGATCCAGCCGCCGACGATCAGCACTGCCGTAACCGCGAGCACGATCCGCGAATGGAGCGAGATCCGGATCCGCTGCGCCCCTGCGGCGGACCGGCGGAGCCGCAGCTCCTCCACCGTCAGGAACCCGATCCCGCCGAAAAGCACCAGCGCCATGATTGCGAGCTGCGGCACCGGCGACAGGCGGGCGCCGGCAAGCGAGTCGGAGAAAGTCGAGAACCCGGCATTGCAGAACGCGCTCACCGCGTGGAAGACCGCTGGCCAGATCGCGCCCGTGACCCCGAACCTCGGCAACCAGGCGACATAGAGCACCGCCGCGCCGATCGCCTCGACGAGGAACGTAAACAGGAAGATGGTCCTGACGAGGTGCGGGTGATCGAGGTGCGGGACTATGTCCTGGAGGCTGCCGGCGGCGGCCTCCTGCCGGAGCGAAAGCCGGCGGCCCAGCGCCACGATGATCAGCGTGGTGAACGTCAACATCCCGAGCCCGCCGAGCTGCACGAGCAGAAGGATGAAAGCCTGGCCCGCGCCGGTGAAGTACGTCGCGGTATCGACCACGGACAGGCCGGTGATGCATACGGCGCTGACCGCCATGAAGAGGGAATCGATCCAGCCGAGCCGGTCGCCAGTGTACAACCATGGGAGGAGGCGGAGCCCCAGGGTGCCGAGCGCGATGAGGACGAGGAATGAACCGACGAAGAG
>DATMSC010000571.1:0-2944 GCA_035565595.1 Longimicrobiales bacterium
CGCAGCGGCGCGTCGCCGAGAGGATATGCGCGCAGCGAATGGCAGGTGGGGTGATACGTCACGCGGTGCGGGTAATACGCACCCACATCCTCGACCCCGAGACGCCGGACCAGGAACTCCGACAGTTCGTAGACCCGGGGGAGCAGCTCCGCGACTTCCTGCTGGAACGCCGCATCGCCGCTCCGTTCGGCCAGTGCCGCGTAGTTCTCCTTCACCATCCCGACGCACGACGCCGACGGCGCGACCACCACCTCCGCATCGCGGAACACCTGCACGAAGCGCCGGGCAAGCGGCACCGCGTCGTCGGCGTAGCCGGTGTTGAAATGCATCTGGCCGCAGCACGTCTGCGCTTCCGGAAACTCGACTTCGTGACCCAGCCGCTCCAGCAGCCGGACCGTCGCCTGCCCCGTCCGCGGGAAGATCGTATCGTTGAAACAGGTGATGAACAGAGAAACCTTCATCCGCGCGCCTCGCGTGCGCCCATGTCCGTGTCACGACTGCCGTTTCGGGCGTATCGGGGGCGTCGTGCCGTCATGCTAGAATGGCGCGGCGCGACCCGGGGTGTCAAGGCGCGACGCCCGGCGCAGGATGCGGCGACACGCGGGTTTACCTCGCGGCAAGATGCCAATTTGACTTCGCCAGTAGCTGCTATTATGTTGCGCCCAACAGGTATACCATCAGTATGCTGCGCGTGCGAACCAGAGCGCGGGGCACGATGGAAAGCTCCCATCCGCCCCGAAGGGTGCGGCTGCCCCGAACGGTTGAACAATGCAGAAACGTGACGGCCAAGTGGAAGCGAGTACCTCCCTCGAAGAGTCGAGCTCGATAGCGACGGTGGCCCCGCCGCCGTTCGTGCGGACCAGCCGGTTCCATTACGAAATGGTCCGCAGCGAGCTCGAGGAAGTCGTCGGGGTCGACCATATATCGACCGAAGATGCCGACCGCCTGATATACTCCTGCGACTGGTTCTGGGCACCGCAGATGTGGTATGACCGAGGCCAGTTGCTCACCCCGCCCGATTACATCGTACACCCCGGCTCGGTAGAAGAGATTTCCGCGATCATGGAGATCGCGAACAAGTACCGCATCCCGGTCATACCCTGGGGCGGCGGGTCGGGAACTCAGGGCGGCGCCACCTCCATCTACGGCGGGATCATCCTCGACCTGAAGCGGCTCGACAAGGTCATCGAGATCAACGAGCATGCGATGACCGTCACCGCCCAGGCGGGCATCAACGGCTCGCAGCTCGAGTGGCACCTCAACGAGCGCGGGCTCACGCTGCCGCACTACCCGGCCTCGGCCAACTGCGCGACGCTCGGCGGTTACCTGGCGCCGCGCGGCTCGGGGACGATCAGCACCAAGTACGGAAAGGCCGAGGACCTCGTCATGAGCATGCAGGTCGTGCTGCCGGACGGCTCGGTCATGCGCACGCCGGCGGTGCCCAACCACGCGTCGGGCCCCGACTTCATGCGCCTCTTCCTCGGCACTGAAGGGACCCTCGGGATCATCACCGAGGCGACCATGCAGATCGATTACCTGCCGAAGACGCGGCTCCTCCGGGCGCTGCTCTTCGATGACCTGACCAGGGCGCTCGAAGCCGGTCGCCGCCTCATGGTGAACCGGCTCCAGCCGTTCGTGATCCGGCTCTACGACCCGCCATCGACAGCGTCCATCGTCAAGCAGACGCTCAATCTCGATCTCCAGGGCGGCTACATGGTGATCGGCTTCGATGGCGACCCGGAAATCGCCGCGCTCCAGGAGAAAAAGGCGCTCGAGCTCCTCGCCGACCTGTCGCCCCGCGACCTCGGCCGCGAGCCCGGCGAACGGTGGTGGGAGCACCGCTACGCGTTCTACTATCCGCCCAAGACGCTCGCCTTCCCCTGGATGTACGGGACCACGGAAACCGTGACCACGCACGACAAGATCGAAAAGGTCTGGCGGGCGCAGAAGCAGGCGGTCGAATCCACGTACGCCGATTACGACATCCGCTACATCGCGCACTTCTCGCACTGGTGGCGATGGGGCGCGTCGATGTACTCCCGGTTCATCATCGAGTCGCCGCCCGCCGATCCGCAGGAAGCGATTCGGCTCCACAACCGGGTCTGGAACACCGCCGTATCCGCCGCGCTCGAGCACGGCGGCATGATCAACGAGCACCACGGCGTCGGCCTCAAGCTGTCGCGCTTCATGCGCCGCCAGTACGGCGACGCGTGGCCGCTCCTCCAGACCATTAAGAAGGCGATCGATCCCAACGGCATCATGAACCCGGGCAAGGTCGGTTTCGGCCGGTAAACAGCATCGACAGGCTGCCGGGGCCCGGCACCGGCGGCCGACCATCCCGAGTCGCGCCGCCTGGCGTCGGTGCCCCCTTCTCACGGGGGCGCCGCGATACGCGTCAGCGCCCGAGCGCCCTCGGCTTCTAACAGGATCGCGAGCATGTTGGAGAACGTCACCGGTGTTACGGAGCTGTGCCGGCACTGCCTCATGTGTCGGCACATGTGCCCCGTCGGCAACATCACCCGCCTGGAAACGCTGACACCCCATGGCTGGGGTCAGCTCGTCGCGCTCGAGAAGCGCGGGCTCTCCACCTGGAACGAACGCACGGTGGACGCCCTGTACAAGTGCGCCGACTGCGGGAGCTGCCGGAACCACTGCGTATACAGCAACCCCCTGCCGGACGGGATCGCGGCCACGCGGGCGGCGATCGTCGAAAAGGGCATGGCGCCGTCGGCCGTCCTCGATGTGGCCCAGCGCCTGCGCGAATGGGGGAACCCCTACGAGCGCCGCCAGCCCGATGCGCCGACAGGCGCGGGCGAGGTGGCGCTTTTCGTTGGCGACGAGGCGCAGTACCTCCGCCCCGCCGTGCTCGAGGCCGCGCTCACCCTGCTCCGCGCCGTCGGCATCGAGCCGGCGCTGATCGGACGGGGGCGTTCGAATGGCTTCG
>DATMSC010000572.1:0-4837 GCA_035565595.1 Longimicrobiales bacterium
AGCGCTACGAGCACCTTTTCGGCCAGACCCCGCTGCACGAGCACCTCATCTGCATGGAGTGCAACAGGGTCACGGAGATCTCGAACCCCGAGCTCATCCGGTTCCAGGAAGAGGTCGCCCGCCAGCACGGCTTTCAGGCGCATCGCTACCGCTTCGAGATCTACGGCCTCTGTGCCGAATGCCAGGCCGCCGGCCGCACCATCGAATGGGAAGGTCTCACCTGTCCTATTGATCTCTGATCGATTACATAGGGCCAGGGCTGGTGGGTTCGCGGCAGCGCGGCTGTCGCGGCGGAGTTTCGGGCGTCATAACGGCGCCCTTCGCGTTTCAAGCGGGTGGCCAGGTAACAGGCCCCCGATCCCGGGTGGCAGCCGTCCGCGGCGCGGCTGAACGGGCCCGGCATTAGCCTTAGCCCTGGCCCCAGCCCTGGCCCTATTTGCCCTGTGCCTTCCTACGCCACTCCCCGCCTGTAACGGTCGAAAACCGGATAGAGATCCAGCGGGTCCCGGATCTCCATACCATCCGGCATGATGCCGGGCTCGGTGAGCAGGAACGGCCAGAACTGGCGTCCGCCGAGCGCGCCGTGGGCGCCGACCTGGTCGTCGAAGCACACGCACGTGTCGGTTTCGGGGTCGTAGGCGCCGAACAGGATCAGGTCGCCTGCATTGGGCATGCGGACGAGATCGACGATCGCTCGCCGCTCCACATCCGTCGATGCGTATCCCGCCAGCGGATCCTCGCCTTCGAGTACTTCGATTTCGCCATCCGGGGTGACCAGCGCGCGGCCGAAGGCGTCTTCCACATGCGCGGCGTCGAGCAAGCGAGTGATGACGGGGCCAATCCCGCGGTGCGCGACGAGGAAGTAGTACAGCGCGCGGAATTCGGGATTGGCCCGTATCTCATCCAGCGACAGCGGGTGTTCGGGTTCGGTCCAGTAAAGGTGGGCGAGCGACGACGAGTAGGTGACGACGAGTTTGTCGTCGTCTGAGACGCGTACCGTTTCCGGGACGAGCGGGAAGATCCTGTAGTGTCTCCGGATCCATCGCGTGAACCGTATCCCGACGCGGCGCCCGGGTCTGGGCGACGTCGCGCCGACTTCCTCCAGCTCGCGCAGCAGCATGGCGACGGTTTCACCCGCCGGCGCGAACTCGCCGGTGCTGGCGAGGACGAATACTCCGTGCTGCACGGCGTTCACGACTGTGTCGCCCAGCGTCTCGCCGTACTTGACGCGGTAGGGGACCGCCGGCGTCTGGCCGTGGTCGCTCAGGATGAAAACGTCGTATGGCCGGCCGGGGAGCCGCGCGCGCATGCGCAGGATCTCGCCGATCCGCCGGTCGAGGGCGCGCAGCCCCTTCAGCGCCGTGTTCGACGAAGGCCCGATGTGGTGCGCGAACTCGTCGTAGACGTTGTACGTGGTGTAGATGGCTGGCACGCCCGTGTAGATGTCGAGGAGGACGGCAAGCGTCTGTAGCTCGCGAAGCACGACGCCCGCGCCGATGTGCAGGAGCGGGATATACCACCAGTAATGGGTGTACCGGCCGCGGGCGTGGCTCACCAGCCGGTCCCGTTCCTCGCGCAGGTACTCCCACACACTCGCCAGGACCATCCGCAGGACGCGGATGGGGTGCAGCGCCAGGAGGAGCAGAAGCCGTGTGCCGCCCATTTTCTCGAACAGCGGCTGTCGACGCTGCGCCGAGAGCGTGAACGCGACGCGCGCCGCGCCGCCGTCGTAGAGATTGACGTAGCTGGACCCGTTTTCGAGGACGCCGTCAGCGGGAAGCCGGTCGCGGATGGCCTGCATCGAGGCCGGCTGCGAACCGATGATGACGCGCCGCTCCGACTTCTCATAGAAGCGGAACGCGGGAATGGCGTCCTTGGTGCCGTAGAAGATAGCGGCCTGCGCAGCCGGTGTCGCGCTCGGCAGGCCGGCCGGGAACCGCCGCAGCTCCCACCCTTCCTGTTCGATCAGGCGTTTCAGATTGGGTACGTAACCCAGCCGCAGCGCGCGCTCGAGATCCTCGTGCGCCAGCGCATCGATCTGGATGGCTATGAAACCTCGCCGTCCGTCTTCTCGCCGCTGGCGCCGCTCTCGCGCGAACGGAAAATACTTGATTCGAAAATAGATCCGGTGGATCGAGCGAAGCAGACTGCGCCTGCGCGTCCTCGGATCCATCGGGTCCGACCTCGTCATGTTGTCCCGCGCCGGGGTTCCGTCATTCGAGGAAATAGGGAATCTGTTCGAGGAGCTTTCGCGGGTCGATCGGCTTGGCCACGTAGTGCACGCAACCGGCATCCAGGCAGGCCCGTTCTTCTGCCGGTCCGGTACGTCCGGTGAGCGCTACGATCGGCACAGCGGCCGTGGTTTCACCGGCCTTGAGCCGGCGCGCAATCTCGAGACCGGGGAAGTCTGGCAGCCCGAGATCGAGGAGCACCAGGGATGGCCGCTCACGCTCGGATCGGGCCAGCGCCTCCGCGCCGGTGCCGGCTACCACCACGCGATACCCCTCCGCCTCGAGCAGGATGCGGAACGCGTCGCGCAGCAGCACGTCGTCTTCGACCAGGAGGATGAGTGGGGCGGGCGCGCTCATCGGCACGGCGTAAGCTAGGCCGGGTCGGTACCTGTGGCAAGCCGTGCCGCGCGTGTGCTGGTGGCGCCCTCGTCGCTCATCTCCTCTTCCAGCAACTGCCGTCTCAGCAGCGACGCGTAGAGACCGTTTCTGGCCAACAGGTCGGCGTGCGTGCCGCGCTCGACGATCCGGCCTTCGTTCAGCACCAGCACCATGTCTGCCCTCATGATCGCCGTGAGACGGTGGCTGATGATCAGTGCCGTACGCCCGCGCAGCTCGCGGTCGAGACCCGTCAGGATTTCGCTTTCCGTGCGCGTGTCGACAGCGCTGAGCGCGTCATCCAGCACGAGGATGCGCGGATCCCGGGCCAGCGCCCGGGCAAGTGTGGCGCGCTGCCGCTGCCCACCCGAGAGGTTCACGCCGCGCTCGCCCAGGAGCGTCTGGTACCCCTGCGGGAACTCCGCCACCGCCTCGTCCAGCCGCGCGACTTCCGCCGCGCGGAGCACCGCCTGTTCACGAACGTCGGGATCCGTCACCCCGAGCGCGACGTTCTCCTCGATCGTTTCCGAGAAGACGAACGCTTCCTGCGGGACGATCCCCATCGCGCGGCGCAGTGCGCCGAGGTCGTACCGGTTCACCGGGACCCCATCCACCATCACCCGGCCGGCGGTCGGATCGTACAGGCGTGCGAGCAGCGCCACGATCGTCGACTTGCCGGACCCGGTCGGCCCGACCAGCGCGACAGTCTGCCCCGGCCGGATGCGGAAGCTGACACCCCGCAGCACATCGCGATCGCTACCGGGATAGCGGAACCAGACGTCGTCGAACTCGATCTCGCCGCGTATTTCGCGGGGTACCACGGCGTCTGGCGGATTCGTGATCGCCGCCGGCTCACTCAGGATCCGGTTCAGCCTCCCCATCGACGCGGCGCCCTGCTGGAAGAGGTTGATCACCCACCCCAACGCGATCATCGGCCACGTGAGCATCCCCAGGAGAAACGCGAACGCGACGAAGTCGCCTACCGATATCGCACCCGCGACGAGCTGCGAACCGCCGTACCAGACGAGGACGACCATTCCGGCGCCGGCGAGTAGCGTGAGCGCGGGGTGGAACACGCCCGATGTCCGGGCCAGCGCCATGTTCCGGTCATGGTATTCCCGGTTCAGCTCCTCGAATTCCCTGGCCTGGACGCCTTCCTGGCGATACGCGCGGACGATCCGGACACCGGCGAGGTTCTCCTGGACGAGCGTGGACATTACGCCGAACTGGTCCTGGATTCGCTCGAACCGGCGATGGATGACCTTGCCGAATCCGAGGACGACGGGCGGGAGCAGGAGGAGCGGAGCAATGGTCGCCGCCGTGAGCGAAGGGCTGATCCGGACCATGAGCACCACGGCGAACGCCGTGAGTACGACGGTGTTCACCAGGTACATGATCGCCGGGCCGGCCGCCATCCGCACCGCCTGCGTGTCGTTCGTAGCCCGGCTCATCAGATCGCCCGTGCGGTGGCGCTGATAGAACGACGCGTCCATCCGAAGCAGATGGTCGAAGAACGCGTCGCGAAGGTCCGTCTCCACACGGCGGCTCACGCCGTTCAGGATCTGGCGCATCCCGAACCGGGTCGCACCGCCGCACAGCGCCGCCAGGACGACGAGTCCCGCGTGACCCAGAATTACACCGTGAGTCACATCGGGCCGCCCAAGCCCGTCCACCGCCATCCCGACCAGCATAGGTGCCGCCACCTGGAAGGCGTTGGAAACGACGACCAGGAGTAGCCCCGCCGCGAACGCGGCGCGGTACGGCTTCAGGAACGGCAACAGCGACCGCAACTCGTTCACGGAACCGGACCTGCCAGTTTGGAACCGGGTATCACGTCCTAAACCGACATGGGCTCACGTAAGGCTCGAATGGCACGCGGGTTGCACCCGTTTCGCCCACGTCGGTCGCTTACGCAAGCTAGACACAATGTGGTATCCGCTCAAGCGGAACGAACCCGTGGAGGGGTGATGATGTTCAGACATGCGACGGCTGCCATGGTGCTGGCGTGCGCCACCGCACTGATCGCCGGCGCGTGCGGCGAACCCATGGACGAGCGTGCCGCGCTGGAGCAGGACGAGCTGGCCCGCGAGCTGGACATGGCCCTCCGGGGTGACACCGCACCGGCCACTTTTCAGGACACTGCTCTTGCCGACGAGCCCTCGCCGTCGCCGGCAAACGTGGCACCTGCACCGTCGGCCTCGGCGCCGGCGAGGCAGTCTCAGCAGCCGACG
>DATMSC010000573.1:0-5021 GCA_035565595.1 Longimicrobiales bacterium
CGACGGCCACGACACGGTCCACCAGCTCTTCGCCGGCCATCTGTTGCGCCGACAGCGCGGAAATGCCGCTCACGGCGAGGGCCAGCACCGCCACGATCGGGATTCGAATACCATTCATCGTCAGTGGTCCATCACCTGCGCAGTGTGGAACGGGGCCGACGCGCCGCGCCGGCCCCGTGTTAGTATTCCCCGCGCCGGGACCGGGTTCCGGTGGCAACACCGGCGCCGCGGCAACTTGCGAGCCGGGTGATCGGCGCTCACTGGCCAGTGGCCGGAGCCGACGCCCGCGCAACCACGACGGGGAACGACCGATCGTAAACCGTGGCTCCGTGCGTCTCCCGGAGCGTGAACGCGATCGGACCGAGTGCCACCACATTCCGCTCCTGCCGCACGATCTCGCGCATCAGCGTGGCAACCTGCCGTTCGATCGCATCTTTCACCGACTCGCCTTCCTGCGGGCGGATCGGGTTGAGCCCCGCGCTCGTGGCAGCGGCCACGACCTGGCCGCGCGTCATCTCCCGCAGATTCGAGATCTCCTCGTCAGTCAGCCCCAGACCCCTGCGCGTCGCTTCGGCTACGAGGATTTCGTTCTGGGTGAGACCGCGAAGCACCGGCTCGATCTGTTCGTCCGTGGCCGCCGCGAACTGCGACCGCTGCGCCGGGGAGGCGCGGCGCATGAATTCGAGGAACTCGCTGGCGTCCAGCGAGCCGTCCCGATACGCGACGAGAGCCCGGCTCGCCGCGCGTGAATTGAGACGCGACTCGGGATTCGCCGCCAGCTCGCGCACCACTGCGTATGCGCCGTCCTGGACGCGGATGTCCATCGGTGCGGTGAGCTGCTCGATGTACGCGTCTTCCGCATCGATCGTACGGTTCTCGATGACCCAGGCGCGGTAGTCTTCCTTGATCTCCTCGAAATCCTGGATCTGCTTCTCTTCCACCTTGATCAGGTGGAGACCGAATGGCGTTTCCACGACGTCGCTGATCTCGCCCACTTCCAGCGCGAACGCCGCATCCTCGAACGGCTGCACCATCATGCCGCGTCCGAAGAAGTCCAGGTCGCCACCCTCTGGTGCCGATCCCGGATCCTGGCTGTACTGGCGCGCCAGGTCGGCGAAATCCTCACCGGCGAGAGCCCGGGCGCGGAGCTCCTGGAGTTGCTGCACCGCCCGCTCCCGGTCCGCTGCGGGCGCATCGGGCTCCACGCGGATGAGGATGTGGCGAGCCCGGACTGTCATCCCCGGCTGTTCCCGGTCGTACTGCTCGCGAAGCTCCTCGTCCGTCAGATCCTCATCGACGTGGATGACCTCTTCGCGCAGCTTCCATACGATTTCCTGCTCGATTTGCGGCCGGAGCAGCAGGTCGAGATCGAGGGTGGTGAGCATGGAGTCACGCGAAGCCTCGTCGGCCAGCAGTATGTAGTCCACCCAGAGATTCGCGATCGCTTCCACCACATCGGCGTTGGCGGGCAGCCGCGGATTTTCGGCGAGCCAGGCCGCGACCTGATCCACCTGGAGCTCGTGCGCTCCGGCACGGGCGACCACATCGGTGTGCGAGGAAATCGCATCGCAGCCGGCGCCGCCGATCAAACCGCCGAGCGCGATCATGGGGATGATTCGATGTCTCATCATCCGAGAATAACTCCTTGCCCGGGGCAGCGCCCGGGAGTGGGGATAACGCGAACCCAATAAAATAACCCGAACAACATTGAATCGCCAGCGGATACGCGCACTGGACCGGCTCGATTCGCGGCCACTCAGGCGGCCTGAGCTCTCGGGCGTGCAAGGACCTCGAGCGCGGCGACGATGGTCTCGGCGAGCGGTTCGGCGCCGTGCCGCTGGAGCACGAGGGAGAGCGGCATCGTGCGGCGCACCTCGACGTGGATCTGGCGGTCGCGAAGGGCGTGCTGCAGCACCGCGAGCCGTGGTGCCACGTCGTCGCGGAAATTGATGCGTGCGTCCGAATTGCGCACGACAATGCGCTCGACGCCGGCGCGGGTGCCGACGAGCCGGAGCGTGGTGGCCGTCAGGAGCCGTTCGGCCGCTGGCGGCGGTGGGCCGTAACGGTCGCGCAGCTCGTCCCGGATGCCGGCGACTTCAGCCGGCTCTTCAGCACGGGAGAGGCGTCGATAGAAGTGGAGCTTCTGGGCCGGCTCGGCGACATAGTCGTCAGGGAGATAAGCCGCACCGTCGAGCGTGACCTCCGTGGGCGCCCGATCGACGCCACTGTCCTCGCCGCGCAGCGCGCGGATCGCGCGCTCCAGCAGACGTGTGTAGGTGTCGAGTCCAACCGCGTGCACGAATCCGGACTGCTCGGGCCCCAGCAGGTTTCCGGCGCCGCGGAGCTCCAGGTCCTTGAGCGCCACGGCGTACCCGCTTCCGAGCTCCGTGTAGTGCTCGAGGATGCGCAGGCGTTTCTCCGCGTCGTCGGTCATCTTTTCGGGCGCAATGAGATAGCAGTAGGCGCGGTGGTGCGAGCGCCCGACCCGGCCGCGGAGCTGGTAGAGTTGAGCGAGCCCGAACTGGTCCGCCCGGTCGACGATCATCGTGTTGGCGGTCGGCACGTCCAGGCCGTTCTCGATGATTGCGCTGGTGACGAGGACGTCGATCGCGCCCTCGAGGAACGCTTTCATGACGTCGTCGAGCTTCTGTGCCGGCATCTGCCCGTGCGCCACGCCGATGCGGGCGTCCGGCACGATGCGGCGCACCCGCTCGGCGATAGCGTCGATGCTCTGGACGCGGTTGTGGACGAAGAAGACCTGCCCACCGCGATCGATCTCACGGCGGATCGCGTCTTCGATGACCTCGTCGACCCAGGGCACGACGTGGGTGATGATCGGCATGCGGTCGCGCGGGGGCGTCCGCAGCAGGGAGAGGTCGCGGAGCCCGGCGAGCGAGAGGTGCAGCGTGCGCGGGATCGGAGTGGCCGAGAGCGAGAGCACGTCGATGTTGCGCTTGAGCTGCTTGAGTCGCTCCTTGTGCCCGACGCCGAAGCGCTGCTCCTCGTCGATCACCAGCAGGCCGAGATCCTTGAAGACGACATCCGGCTCGATGAGCCTGTGCGTGCCCACAATGATGTCGACCTCACCGGCTGCGAGCGCCGCGAGCACCTGCGCCGAATCCTTTGCCGTGCGGAACCGTGAGAGGGACTCGATGCGGATCGGGTAATCGGCGAGGCGCTGCCGGAGCGTGTGCTGGTGCTGCTCGACCAGGATGGTCGTCGGGGCGAGGATGGCGACCTGCTTCCCGTCCTGCACGGCCTTGAATGCGGCGCGGATCGCGACCTCTGTCTTGCCGTACCCCACATCGCCACAGAGGAGTCTGTCCATGGGACGCTTCGACTCCATGTCGCGCTTCACGTCGGCGGTGACGGCGCGCTGGTCCGGCGTGTCCTCGTAGAGGAAGCTGGACTCCATCTCCTTCTGCCAGCGGGTGTCGGGAGAGAAGGCGTGGCCTTCAGCGACCTGGCGCGCCGCGTAGAGCTCGACGAGCTCCGCGGTCATGTCGTGGATGGCGCGCTCGGTCCGCCCGCGCAGATTCCGCCACGCCTTGCCGCCGATCTTGTGCAGCTTCGGCGGTGTCGGGTCGTCGCGGTCCGGGGACCAGCGCTCGATGAGGTCGAGGCGGTAGACGGGGACACGCAACGTTTCGCCGGAGGCGTATTCGAGGGCGAGCGCTTCGATCTCCGTGTCGCCGACACGCACGCGTTCCAGGCCTGTGAAGCGGCCAATGCCGTGCTCGAGATGGACGACGTAGTCGCCCGGCCGCAACTGTGCGAGGCTCTCGATGGCCGCTGCGCCATGGAAACGGCGGCTTCGGCGTACCCTGCGCGCCCGCCGGAAGATCTCGTGATCGGTGAGGACGCGGACCGGCGGTTCGGCGCCTTCCAGCACGAAGCCCTCGGCGAGGGTGCCGAGCGCCAGCGACGTGCCTTCGGGAAGCCCTGCGGCGCCACCCAGCAGCTCCTCGAGGCGTTCGAGCTGCCCGGCGTTGTCGCACAGGACGAGGGTGCGTTCGCGGCGCGCGGCCCCTGCCTGCAGCACCGTCAGCAGCCTGTCCATGTCCCGGTCGATCTGCTCGGCCGACCGGCTGTTGAAGCGGATGTCCGCGTCGCCTTCGCGCACGATTCGGATGCGGGCGAAACGGGCAACCAGCGCCGCGATCTCTGCCGGCGGTAGGAGCACGGAGTCGGCGGGCTCCGGGTCGCCGCCCCGGCGCCGCTCCGCGTCGTAGAGGTGCAGCACGTGCTCCCAGGCCCGGTGGAACGCCTCGCCCGGGTCGGCTCCTGGCAACTCGACGAGGATGGTACCTGCCGGGAGCGCGTCGAGTAGTGAGCTTCGAGGCGAGGCGCCGCTCCCGATCTCGGCGCCGCCGGTGCGGAGCTCCACGGGAAGCACGTCCACGCGCCTGACCTCGCCGGTGGAGCGCTGGTCCAGGATGTCGAAGTAGCGGAGCGACGCGATTTCGTCCCCCCAGAACTCGACCCGGACGGGATCGCTCGTGCCGAAGCCGAAGAGGTCCAGGATCCCGCCGCGGAGGGCGTAGTCACCGACGTTCTCGACGAGCGGTGCGCGGACGAAACCCATTTCTTCGAGCCGGGCGGCTAGGGCATGTGGCGCAATCGAATCGCCGACCTGCAGCGTGAGCCTCAGGTCCGCCAGCGTGGCGGGGATTTCAGCGCGTTCCTGGAGCGCGCGGACGGTGGTGACGAGGACGCGTGTGCGCCCCGTCATCAATCCCTCCAGCGCTTCAACGCGGAGCCCACCGACCTCCAGGTCGTGATCTGATGTCTCGTAAGGAAGGGCTTCCCGCTGCGGGTACTGGCGAACGAGCTCGCCGTCGAGGAGCGAGCGGAGGTCTGCCTCGGCCGCGTCGGCTTCAGCCGGTCCCGCGGCAACTACCGCCCAGCTCTGGCGGGGCATGGCGTCGGCCAGTGCGGCCACGAGCGTGGTGGCGGCGGAGCCAGCAAGACCACCAAGCCGGAGGTCTTCCGCGTCGCGCGGGAGCGCGAGCCGAAGCCGG
>DATMSC010000574.1:0-4765 GCA_035565595.1 Longimicrobiales bacterium
CCCGCTCACATTGTCGAGCTTCCACGGCGGGGCGCTTTCGGTGGTGCTGACGATCCAGCGGTGCGACGACGCCTCGAACGCGTGATCGCGGCGGAGCCGGGAGCGAAGATCGTGCTCGCGGGGCATTCCCGGGGCGCCGTCGTCGCCGCCGACCTCGCCGCCGACCTCGCCGCCGCCGGAGTGCCGGGACTCGCGGGACTCGTCCTCATCGGTACGTCGCACCCCCGGGAGGTGGATCTGAGCGGCCTGACGATTCCCGTCACGAAGATCGTCGGCACCCGGGACGGTCTCGCTTCCCCGGCCGAAGTGATGGCCAACGCGGGGCTGTTGCCCGCGACTACGCGGTGGGTGTGGGTGGAAGGCGGCAACCACTCGCAGTTCGGCTGGTACGGGTTCCAGCCTGGCGACAGACGCGCCACGGTCCCGGCCGACGAGCAGCGGCGACAGATGCTCGACGCACTCCTCAGCACCCTGCGGCAGCTTGCCGCAGCCGCCTCCTGACCGGCCGCGCATCCACGGTCACGCGCGGCCGGGTTCCGCCCATATGGACCCCGCGCGACGCGGACTATCCGATCGGCTTGCCCTTGCTGCGGTTCCACCACTTGTCGATCTCACCGCCCAGAATCACTGTCGTGCCTATGGCGAGCATGACGAGCCAGAGCTCGAGCGGCAGCGGCTGGGTGCTGAAAACCGACTGGAATACGGGAACGTGCAGCACGGCGAGCTGCGCGCACGCCGCGGCGAGGACGGTGAAGAAGAGGAAGCGGTTGCCGAAGAACGGTATCCGCGTAATGGACCCGTCGAGTGACCTGCAGTTGAAGACGTGGAAGAAGTTGAACACCACGATCTGGGTCACGGCAGCGGTACGCGCGAAATCCACGTCGCCCGTGGTGCTGAGCGTCCACCAGTAGATCCCGAGCGTCCCCGCGGCAAGGACCATCCCCACGACGAAGAGTCGCTCCACAACGCGCCAGGTGACCACGCCCTCGGATCGGGGTCTCGGCTTGCGGCGGAGGAGCCCGCGCTCCGGCGGTTCGAAAGCGAGAGCCATATCCTGGAGCCCGTTGGTGACCAGGTTGACCCAGAGGATCTGGGCGGCCGTGAACGGGATCGGCCAGCCCAGAATGAGCGCGACGAGGATCGAGAGGATGTCGCCGACGGTGGTCGAAAGGAGGAAGAAGATCACCTTCCGCACGTTGGCGAAGACGACCCGGCCTTCCTCTATGGCGGCGGTGATGGTGGCGAAGTTGTCGTCGGCGAGGACGATGTCTGAAGCTTCCCGGGCGACGTCGGTCCCGGATTTCCCCATGGCGATGCCGAGGTGGGCGGCGCGCAGGGCGGGCGCATCGTTGATCCCATCGCCGGTGACCGCGACGACGTGCCCCAGCGCCTTGAGCCGTTCCACGATCCGGAGTTTGTGCTCGGGCGCTACGCGTGCGTAGATATTGACCCGACGGACCAGCTCGTCCAGCTCGTCGTCGGTCAGCTCGTTGAGGGTGTGCCCCTCGACGGCGCCCATTCCCTTCGGATCCAGCCCCAGCTCCTTCCCGATCGCCGCGGCGGTGGCGACGTGATCACCGGTGAGCATGAGGACGCGGATCCCGGCCTCGTGTGCGTCGCGAACCGCGACCACGACCTCAGGGCGGACCGGGTCCCGCATCCCCTGAAGACCGGCGAAGGTGAAGCCGTCCCGAAGCACCTCGTCCGTGATTCGCGCGTCCTCCACGGCTCGGTACGCCATGGCGAGAACGCGCAGCCCCCGACGTGCCAGGGCGTCCGCAGCGGCGCGCACGCCGGCGAAATCGAGGGGCACCTCCCCGTCTCCGGAGAGTTGGCGCGTGCAGCGCTCAATGACGACCTCCGGGGCTCCCTTCAGGAAGATCAGCCGCCCCTCGGGTGTTTCGTTGAGCGTGGCCATGAACCGCCGCTCCGGTTCGAACGGCAGGATGTCGAGTTGAGCGTACTCGCGACGGACCGCAACGGCGTCGATCCCGCCCTTCGCGGCGGCGGCAATCAGCGCCAGCTCCGTCGGGTCGCCAACCGGTTCATCGCCGTGCAGAAATCCATCATGCGCTTCATTGGCGAGGGCTCCCGCGAGCAGCGTCACGCGCAGCGCGCGGCTCTCGGGGTTTTCGGGCGCCTCGACCGGGGTTCCGACACCGTTCTCGTCGATCAGGATCTGGCCGTCGCGGGAGTACCCGGTCCCGGTCACGGTGAAGAACCTGTCGCCGGCCCAGATGCGCTCGACCGTCATCTCATTGCGGGTGAGCGTGCCCGTCTTGTCGGAGCCGATGACGGTTGCGCTGCCGAGCGTCTCCACCGCCGGGAGCGCGCGAACGAGCGCGTTGCGCCGTGACATGCGCCGTACACCGACGGCGAAGGTGACCGTGAGCACGACCGGGAGGCTCTCAGGGATCGCCGAGACTGTCATGGCAATCGCCACGAGCACGACCTCCGCGAGCGACATCCCCCGCACGAGACCGATGATCGCGATGAGGACCGAGAGCAGGACGACGGCCGTGCCGATCTGCTTCCCGAAGGCGGCCATCTTCTGCTGGAGCGGCGTTGCGGTCTCGCCGGCCCGGCGGATTGCCGTGGCGATCTGGCCCAGCTCGGTGCGTTCGCCAGTGCGAACCACGTAACCCCACCCGCGGCCCCGGGTCACCACCGTGCCCGAAAACGCCATGTTGGTCTGGTCGCCGGCGACGAGGCCCGTTTCTTCGAGCACGGCCACCGACTTCGACGCGGGTACCGACTCGCCGGTGAAAGCCGATTCGTCGATTTCGAGGTCCTGCTCGCGGAACAGGCGCAGGTCCGCCGGCACGCGCCGGCCGGAGGTCAATACGACCACGTCGCCGGGGACGACCTCCCGGCTGGGAATCTCACGCGTTCGCCCCGCGCGTATGACCTCGCACCTGGGCGCGCCGAGTCGCGCCAGCGACTGCATTGCCTGCTGGGCGCGGCGCTCCTGCGTGTACCCGATGATTGCGTTGAGCGCGACCGCGACCAGGATCACGCCCGTGTCGGTGAAGTCGCGCAGCAGGATGGTGAGGAGCGCGGCTCCGAGGAGGATGTAGATGAGCGGATCGGTGAACTGGTGGAGGAGGATGCGCCACCACGGCGCGACCTCCTCCCGTTCGATGATGTTGGGTCCGTATTCGGCGAGTCGCCGTGCGGCCTCGTCGGGCGAGAGGCCAGCCGGCGAAGTCTTGAGGATGCGCGCGACGTCCTCAGCGGCGACAGCGTACCACGGCCGCCAGGTGATCGGCTCCGTAGCCGATGAATCCGGGCGGAGATGCGGCGATGGCGGCGGGACGGCGCTACCTCCGGAAGGCGTTCACGTTCCGCACGTCACGCGACGTGCGCGGTCAGTCGGGCAGGGCTCTCGCGCCGGCACCCACGGATCCGGCGGCGCGAAACCCTTTCTATCAGTGGTCGAGGAAGAGCGGTACCGGCACGCGGTTCAGGATCGCGCGCGTAACGGAACCGAAGAGCATTTCCCTCAGCCGAGGCTTGCCGTGTGCGCCCATGACCATGAGCCCCACGGACTCGCGCCTGGCCAGCGCCACCAGCGTGTCGGAGACGCTGCCGCCCACCGGTACGATCTCGACCTTCGGCTTCCTGCCGTGCAGCTCGAGATATTCGACGGCCCGCTGGACGTGCTCCGCGGTGACTTCGGCATCGTCACCCACACCAACAACGGTGATCCCGTTGCTGGCGTAGATCCCCGAAGCCACGTACCCGGCCAGCGTCCTCGCCGCCACCCGGCTGCCATCGTACGCCACGAGAACTGAGGGCGAGTCCGGGACTTCGTCGCCGGCGACGATGACCGGGCGAGGGGAGTGGTGGAGGATGTCGGTCAGCGTCCTGGACGGCGCGGGGTCGTGATCCGAATGCGGAACGGCCCGCTTCCCCACGACCAGCAGATCGTGCTTCTGGACTTCCTTCCCGAGCTCCGCCTCCGGCGACCCTTCCACGAACCGGGTCGAGTACTCGACGCCCGCCTGAGCAGCCTGGGCGGCCGCTGTCTCGAGAGCATGCTCGATCCGTTCGCGCGCTTCGGCCAGGAGCTTGGCGTCTCGTTCGGCCTTGAACGCGGACGCGCCGATAGGGAGCGGCTCGCCGTGCGTCACTCCGGGGACGTCGACAACACCGAGGAGCGCCGCCCGAACGTCGAGCTGCCTCGCCAGCGAGATCCCCAGCTTGACCGCCGTCTCGCTCCAGCGGCTGCCATTCGTACCGATCAGAATCGACTTGACCATCACAACACCTCACCGTTGGGCGCAGCTTCGCCGTGCCCCACACGCACCGGGGACATTATCGCAGGAAGATCAGGCTCATGACCAGGAACACCGGCAAAAGGATGCCGAAGGACCAGAGCATGTAGCCGAAGAAGCTGGGCATGCGGATCCGGGAAGTCTCCGCGATCGACTTGACCATGAAGTTCGGCGCGTTGCCGATGTAGGTCATTGCGCCCATGAACACCGCTCCGCAGGAGACTGCGGCCAGTGTCGTGACGTCGGTCAGCAGTTGCGGCAGTGCCGCCTGGCCGCCCGCGGTGTTGAAGAACACGAGGTACGTCGGCGCGTTGTCGAGGAACGCTGAGAGCGTACCCGTGATCCAGAAATAGGCCAGCGTGTTGTGGCTGCCGTCGGCCCGGGTGACGAGGTTCACCACGAAAGCCAGCGCCCCGTCGGTCCCGGCCTTGAGGATCGCGATGGCGGGCACGATGGTGATGAAGATGCCGGCGAACAGCTTCGCGACT
>DATMSC010000575.1:0-7003 GCA_035565595.1 Longimicrobiales bacterium
GAGCTCGACGGATCCGTCCGCCTGCGGCTCGTAGAGGAGGACTGCCGGCATCAGGAAATCCGTGTGCGTCCCCGTTCCCGTAACGCGCGGGTCGGGCGGGCCGGTGATGCCGAGCAGGTCCGGCCGGAAGTAGTGGATCCCCATCGCGCCGAGCGCTGCTGGCCGCCCCATCTGCTCCGCAGTGTCGCAGACGTCCATCGGGTCGCGGACGTAGCCTTCCGCGAGAGCGACATTGACGTCGCGGAACCGTTCGACCGCGGCGCGAACGGCGGCGAGGTCCGGCTTGCCGGGTGCGGGCTGCGACATCGTCGTGGGTTCTGAAGCCATCGCCGGTTGGTCCGTCGTTTCGCCGGCCGGGCGGCGCAGCACTACGGCAATGAGCACGAGCGCGACCGCGACCGCGAGCAATGAGAACTTCGTGGATCTCGGCATTGGTTTTCGGCTCCTGGGCTCTCGAGGAATACGAAGGGGCCTGCAACACGAAGCGAAGCGGCCAAACCGTAAAAAATAGGAACGACGACATGCCCGCGCCGCCAGGCGCATTTTCATGAGTGCCGCCGGACAATCGAGGAAGGGCCGGCCTGCACCTGCGGGACGAGGAGACCCGGTTCAGCCGGCCGGCTCCTTCGCTTCGCCCGGAAAGCGAGCCCCGTCGCGCTCGAACGTCGCGATTGTCCCCCGAATGCGCGAGGTCGTGAACGGCGCCGGGGGCCATTCACGAGCCATGTGTAACCCGGCGTCCGGCGCCCCGCTACGTCCTCTACCGCTCCGCCAGCACGTTGTCGCCCGGCGCCCAGCGCGCCTGCCACGCCGGGTAGTCGCGGGCGAGGAGATCTGCCGCGTAGTGGCCGAGCCAGCTATAGCCGACGCGGCGCTCATGCTCGATCTCGGCGAGCGAATATCTGATGATGCTGTCGCGGCCGCTGAAGATCGGGCGGTTCGTGCCGATCTCGTAGAATCTGGCCCACATGGGTGGTGCGTTCGGGTCCTCCACGACGACGCGGTCGGTTCCACCCGGCAGCGAGTCGTTGCGCACGACTTCGACCCTGATCCCCGGGATCCTGACCGAATCGAACCACGCCACGGCGCTCTGGATCGCGCGGACCACCTCCGGCGACGGGTTCTCGATCTCCATCAGGAACCGGATGATCCCGACGCTCTCGCTCCCGCTCAGCGAAGGATGTTCGTAGGCGCGGGCGGCCGCCGGGCTCAGGTCGAACTCGTCGTGCTGCGCGCACCATGCGGTGAGCACGCCGTCCACGACGATCTGTGCGCGCAGGATGACGTCGATCCCCTTCTGGACTGCCGCGGCCGCCCGTGCGCGCATCTCCTCCGATGCGAATCCGAACGATGCCTCGCCGCGGGACACGTCGCGGAGCAGCCGCATGACGTTGATCATTGCGTTGTCGTTGAACGTGATGCGGCTCCAGTAGCCGTCGCGGAGCGGGTAATATTGCGGCCATCCGCCGTTGTCGTATTGGGCTTCGAGGAGGAGCTCGACACCGCGCAGCGCGGCGTCGCGGAATCGCTCGTGGCCGGTGGCCTCGTACACCCGGGCGAGGTAGCGCACCTGTTCGTAGGTCGCGCCGTTGTCGATGGTGGTCTGCCATTGGGAGCGCCGCGCGACCAGGTCGGCGCGCGCGGCCTCGTCCAGCACCGCCGCCATGTCGATGTTCTTGTCCCACCCGCCGTTCGGGTGCTGGTACAGGAGCACGTTGTCGGCGATACGGACGGCTTCATCGGTGCCGTACCACGCCGGCGCCTGCGACAGGACGTTCGACCACGTCACACGCGCGGGCCCGGAAGCCGCCTGCGCCGGGAGCTGAGTCGTCCAGACGACGCAAAGCGCCATCACGGTCAGCATACCGCGAACCGCCGGGACACGGGTACGCATGGACGTCCACCTCCTCCGGAGGTCGTGGTCCGCAACTGCGTCGACTTCTGGGGATCCGGCCAAGGTAGCGTGGCCCCGGACCGAAGGCAAGAAAAAACTCCCCGCTGCGGTTCTGGGGAACGGTCAGCGACGATGCCGGCGAGTGCGGTGAATGAGTATCACGGCAAGCCGCAGTGCGTCAGAACTGAAAACGCCTGATTCACGGCGACTCCCGTCGCCGCTCCCATACCGTTCCAATCCTCGCTGGCCTGCCGGTGTCACGTCGGCCCGGGTATGGATGCCTCCCGTGCCCGTTGTCGGCTTTGCGCGATGGCTCTGCCATGGCTTCGCCATCCGAGCCGGTCAGCGGGATTGGGCGGTATGTTCGTTGCCACACCGGGCGCGCCGATACTCACCCGGGGATGAGCTCGCGCACGATCCGCAGCGTCTCGCCGGTATCTTCCATCTCGAAGAAGTGGACGCGCTGGCCGGGCCCCGAATTCGGTGCGTGCAGCGCCATCATCAGCCGACCGTCGAACGTCCTGAAGAGCATCGGGTGCCCGCCGTCATCGCGGAAAATCGGCTCCGGCTGCTGGACCCACGGGCCCGCCAGCCGACCCGAATCGGATTCTGCGATTCCGGTCGTGTACCCCGTCTCGCTGTAGCTCGACCATAGCATGAACAGCTTTCCCGAGTTGCTCCGGTAAAGCCACGGCCCGTCCGTCACCCGCTCGACTTCCGTGTCCTGCACCCAGGGCGCTTCACTGGCGCGGAAGAGGTATGTCGGCGAGCCGACCGTCGCCGAGAGGTCGGGCTCGAGCTGGATCATGGCAATGGCGCCGTCGACGATCTGCACCCACTCATGGCAGTAGATCATGTACGGCACGCCGTCCTCCACCCAGAGGGTGCCGTCCAGCGTCATCATTTCAGCGGGGAGAGTCGGTTCGAGGGAGAACGGCTCGAACGGGCCGAGCGGCGAGCCGCTGACCAGGATCTGTGACGCCCGGCGGACCCGCGGCCGCCAATCGAACCACTGGTCCCACTGCTCCGGGAGGCGGTAATTGGTGTTGAACGTCAGGAACAGGTAGTACTTCCCCCGGTACTCGTGCAGCTCCGGCGCCCAGATCCCGTTGATCGCCACCTCCTCGCCCCACATCTCCGGCGGCGTCCGGTAAATGATGTGGGGACCCTCCCAATCGACCAGGTCCTCGCTCACGTACGCGCGCACCGCAGCGCCCGGCGCGGCAGAGACGATGTAGTACTTCCCCGTGAGCGTGTCCGGGAGCACCGCTGCGTCGCGCATCTGAACGTCGGCGAGGCGGACGGTCGAGAGCTCCGCGCCCTGCCGGCCATGCACCGGTTCAGCTGCGACGCCGCCGGCGACGACAGCGGCGGCCACGACGAGAAGCATTCGAGCATTCGCGATCGGCGTCACGATGCACCTCCTCCGGCGTCCATGGCAGAACGGGCGGGCGTGTCTGGCCCGAAATCGGGGACCCCCGCAAATACCGACGAAGCCGGCCGGGATTGTTACTCAACGGCTCCGGCCCGGCCAGGAGCGTGGCAGGACATCCCCCCGGCGGGCGCGGTCGGAAGCGGCAGGCGGTGCGGCTACGGACGTCGGTACAGCGCCAGCCACACAGTGTGGCCGCCGCACCGCGGATCCTCGGCCACGTGGTCGACGATCTCGAAACCGTGTGCTGCAAGGTGTAATGCGTATTCGTCGGGAGCCAGACTGGCGTGGTACAGCGGCTCGCCCTCGAATGAACCGATCGCCTCGCCGTGCCCCGGACCCGTGGTGAAGAGGAGCGGAGCGCCGGGCAATGCATGCTGACCGAATACCGCGAACATGCGCCGCTGGTCGCCGTGCGGCAGGTGGAAGAAGCTGTCCCACGCAATCAGGCCGTCGAACCGCCTGTCGAGAGAGAGCGTTCGCATGTCGGCCTCGAGCCATTCGCCCTCAGGAAATCGGCTCCGGCACCTGTCGATGAGGGTGGGGGAGGAGTCGACGCCGATGACGGTGAACCCGCGATCGAGGAGATAGCGGGCTATCGGCTGCCCTGACCCGCAGCCGAGGTCCAGCACGGACCCGGCCGGCGGCATCAGCGCGACGAACCGGTCCAGCCACTCCCGCTCCAGTACGAGTTCCGCGCCGCGCTGCCGGTCCCACGCCTCCGCGTGTCGCTCGTACAGCCCGATGATGGCGTCCGCCGGTGACGGCGTCACGTCTCCCGTCCCGGGAACCGGCTGACCGTGACCTAGTCTTCGCAACCCGGCAGCGGCTCGCCAAAGGCGAGGACGAAGCCATTGCAATCGCGTACGACCAGCTCCCGCTGACCGTACGAGCGATCCCTCGGCCCGTCGATGATCTCGGCGCCGCGCGCCACGAGCTCGCCGGCCAGCGCGTCTACGTTCCGTATGTCGAAATAGAGGTCGTAGCCGCCGGTGGACTCCCGCGAAGGCACACGCGCCTGCTCGCCCTGGTTCAGGTGGATCGAGACCTGACCGCGCTCGACGATGCCGAACAGGGCAGGCCGGGAAGAATCCCGATGGACCTCCTCGCCGTCCCAGTAACCGGCGACATCGAAACCGAGGACGTCGCGGTAGTATTCGGCAGTGCGTACGACGTCGGCGACTGCGACATGCGGCGCAACAGCTACGAAGTCGGCTGCGGCCATTTCGACCTTCGTGGTCATGCTCCTCCAGGCTCGTCGGCCCACGCGTCGACGCAGGCTTCCGGGCGGCAAATCTGTGAGCGGCGGCTACCCGTTGAGTGTGACGACGACCATACCTGCCATTCCGTTTTACGTTCCGCCGGGCGGCGGCGACGACCGCACGCGTCGCGCCACCAAACCATGAGCGACCGGGGCTGCACCACCGACCCGGCGAGCGCCGAAGTCCGGACTTTCACGTGCCTCGCCGCGGAGGTGCCGGCGAGGATGGCCGGGTTCGCGGCGGCGGGCGGGGCGGCTTGACTGGCTGATTGGGCTTCGCCTTTTCGCCCGGGCGAGTGGGTTTCCTGGATTTGTCTCCCATCTGACTCTCCGCGCTCGCGTTCAAGGGCTGGCGCTGGCACTCTCGCCGATCATCGGCCAACGCCGGCCCGCATGACCACCGTTTTGTCCGCTCCCCGCCGCCTCCGCGCCACCACCGGCACGACGACGATGGCCACCGTCGCGAGCATGAGGACGAGCGCGAGGGGCCGCTCGAGGAAAGCGGTCAGGTCCCAGCGCGCGATGATGGCGCTGACCATGAAGTTCTGCTCGAGGATCGGCCCCAGGACCATCCCCAGCACGACCTGGGCTAAAGGGAACCCGCCGAGCCGAAGCAGGAAGGCGAGGACGCCCATCCCGGCCATGATCCAGACGTGGTACGGATTGTTGCTGAGCGCGTACGCGCCGACGACGCACACGCCCGCGATCACGCAGAGCAGCAGGTTCAATGGCATCCGGACGACGCGATCGGCAAGGCGCGCGGTGAGGTAACCGAAGACGGGGAGCAGCACCACCGCCGCGACGATGAACGTCAGGTAGAGCGACCAGACGAGGCCGATGTCGTTCTGGAAGAGGAGCGGCCCCGGCGTGATCCCCTTCATCAGGAATATGGAGAGGACGATTGCGGTCACGGTGTCCCCGGGGAGTCCGAGCGAGAGCGCCGGGATCCACGCTGCGGCCACCGCCGCGTTGTTGCTGCTCGAACCCGCGAGCACCGTGTCGACCTGGCGTTCGTCGGTTTCGCCGCCTCCCCGCAGCTTCTGGATGCTCGTCGACACCCACGCGGCGACATCCGCGCCCGCGCCGGGGAGCATACCGACGCCGATCCCGACCAGCGACGACCGCAGGACGAGCCACGGCCGGCGGAGGAGCCGCGACACCGGGCGGACGAAGAACTGCGCGACAGATCCCTGCGCCGCGCCGGCGGTCTCCCGCAGCGCGGTCGCGCGCCCGCGATACACGTGCGTCAGCACTTCCGAAAACCCGAACAGCCCGACCATCGCGACCACATAGTCGATCCCGCCCAGGAGCGTCGCGCTCCCGAAGTGGAAGCGCGGGTGGCCGAGCGTCGGGTCGATCCCCACTGTCGAGAAGAGCAGCCCGAGAAGGAGCGAGATCACCGCCTTGAGCGTGTGCCCGCCCGCGCCCATCACGCCCGCCGTCAGCCCGAGCACCGCAACCCAGAAGTACTCGAATGAAGAGAAGCGCGCGGCGACCCCTGCGATTCCTGTTGCCCCTGCGATCAGGAGCAGGGTGCCGATCACACCCCCGACGGCCGAAGCGATGGCCGAGAGCCCCAACGGGTACATCGGCCCCGAGCGACGCCCGACCTCGAACAGCTCCTCGAGGTATGCTGCGCTCGCCGGAGTCCCCGGGATACGCGCGATGATCGACCCGACGTCGCCTGCGAAGATGGCCACCGACGAGATCGCGATGATCGCCGGGAGCGCGATGATGGGGTCGAGGAAGAACGCGACGGGGACGAAGAGCGCCACCGCCAACGTCGCGGTGAGCCCCGGTATCGCGCCGAAGAGCGAGCCGTAGAGCCCGCCCAGGAATAGCGCCAGGATCCCCTGCCAGCTCAGCAGCTCCGTCACAGCGGTACGCCGAGCAGCCGGGTGAAGAGGAGGTAGATGACGAGGGTGCCGGCCACCGCCGTCGTCACAGCCGCGACCGGTCGGGCTCGGAGGAGCAGCGCCACGACGACGCCCACGATGCCGACGCTCGCGACGAAACCTGTAGCCGGCGAGATGAGCGGGTACGCCCCGACCGCCGCGAGCACGAGCACGATCCGAAGCACGCCCCGGCCGGCCGAGTCCGGCCCATCGTCATCCGGTGCCGAACCTTCCTCGGGGGTCACTTGAGCCCCGCCCTCCGGGCCGCCGCTTCTCGCCGCCATGAGCGACGTCACGGCCAGCGCCGCGCCCGCCAGGAAGAGTCCCGCCGCGACGAGGTTGGGAAAGAGCGCGGGGCCGGGGTGGCCTTCGGGCAGCTCCGGAAAGCCCCTCGCCTGGAACCAGACGAAGGCGGCGAGCGCCATGAAGGCCAGCCCGACAGCGACCTGCTTCACGGTTGCTGCCGGTTGGGTGTCAGGGGACCAGCCCGGCGGAGCGCAGCAGCTCGCCGTTCTGGCGGT
>DATMSC010000576.1:0-2596 GCA_035565595.1 Longimicrobiales bacterium
CACGCAGGTCTCCCTCGATGCGGACACTGTGGTATCGGCAGCATCCTGGGACGCCGCCCTGGCAGCGGCGGGGTGCGCGATCACGGCGGTCCGGCTCACGCTCGGCGGCGAGGTCGGATCCGCGTTCGCGCTGAGTCGCCCGCCGGGCCACCACGCGGGCGCCGACTACTCAATGGGGTTCTGCCTCTTCAACAACGTGGCCGTCGCCGCTCGCTGGGCGCAGGTGCATCACGGCATCGGGCGCATCCTGATCATTGACTGGGACGTGCACCACGGGAACGGCACGCAGGACATCTTCTACGACGACGGTGCCGTCCACTACCTCTCGCTACACCAGAGCCCACACTACCCGGGCACCGGCTCGGCGCGCGAGCGCGGAGCCGGCCAGGGCCTCGGGGCGACCACGAACGTTCCCGTGCCCGCCGGCATGTCGCGTCCCGCGTACATGGATACATTCAGGGAGGCGCTCGATCAGGCGCTGCACGCTGCGTCGCCGGAGCTGGTCCTGATCTCTGCCGGTATGGACTGCCTCGCAGGCGACCCTCTCGGCGGACTGCGGCTGGAGCCCGCGGACGTCCATCAGATGACCAGGGAAGTCGTGGACCGCGCCCGGGTCCCGGTCGTTGCCGTGCTCGAGGGCGGCTACGCGCCCCGGCGTGTCGGGCTCGCGGTCGTCAATGCACTTCGGGCATTTGCCGGGCTTCCTGCGAAGGATTGACCACCGGTCGCGTCCTGGCACCCGGTGCAGCAGAGCGCGCTGCCGTTGATCACTACCGGGAGCAGATGGCTCGTTCACGGGATGCGTCGAACGCGACGCGATCCCGACTGTCGTGAGTTCCGGAGGATCTTTCCAGGTGTCAGATAGTTCTGATTTCCGTCGGCTGCAGGGCGAGCTCCCGGCGATCCAGGACGCGCTGCGGGAACAGGGGCTGGATGGCTGGCTGCTGTACGACCTGCACGCCCGGAACCGTATCACGACCACACTGCTCGGGCTCGGCGATCTCAGCCGCCGCTACTTCGTCCTCGTGCCTGCGCAGGGCGAACCGCACGCGGTCGTTCACCGGATCGAGGAGGCGCCATGGTCCGCCTGGCCCTGGCGCAGGACGCCGTATTCGGGTTGGCGCGAGCTCGAGGGTGCGCTCAGCGATATGCTCTCCGGTGTAGGCCGGGCGGCGATGGAAGTGGCGGCCCGCGACGCGATCCCGGCGCTCGACCTCGTGCCGGTCGGCGTCGTACAGCTCATCGAGTCGGCGGGCGTCGAAGTCGTCTCGTCGGCCGAGCTGGTGACGCGGTTTCACTCCCGCTGGACCGCCGATGGACTCGCGTCGCACCGGCGTGCCGGGGCAGTGCTGGCGCAGGCCGCGTCCGAGGCGTTTGCATTCGCCGCCGCCGGAGTCGCCGCGGGGGAGTCCATCACCGAGGGCGCCCTCCGTACCCGCGTGCTCGATCGACTGCGCGCCGGCGGGCTCACAGTGGGCGCCGACGCCATCGTCGCCTGGGGACCGAATGCCGCGGATCCACACTACCATCCGTCTGACCGGGGCGCATTGCTGCGTCCCGGCGCCGTCCTGCTGCTGGATCTCTGGGGCAAGGAATCAGAAGACGCGGTTTTCGCCGATCAGACCTGGATGGCCTACATCGGGGAGGAGATACCGGACCGCGTGAACGACGTGTGGCTCGCCGTTCGGGACGCGCGCGTGGCGGCCGTCCAATTCATTCGCGAGCGGTGCACCGGCGGGGAGTTCCCGATGGGGTACGAGGTCGATGCGGTCAGCCGGGCGCTGATCGACTCCCGCGGATTCGGCGCCTATTTCATACATCGGACGGGTCACTCCATCGACGTCGAGCTGCACGGCACCGGCCCCAATATCGACGACTTCGAGACCCACGAGACCCGCCGCCTCGTCCCGGGAACGGGTTTTTCCATCGAACCCGGCGTTTACCTCCCGGGCGATCTCGGGATCCGCAGCGAGATCGACGTCTACATGACGGAGCTCGGGCCCGAGGTGACCACGCCGGACCCGCAGATGGCGCTCCCGCCGCTCCTCCGCTGAACGGACATGCTGGTCGAGGTCGCGCTGCCGCTCCCGCTCCCGCGGACCTTCACGTACCGCGTGCCCGGCGGGAGCGTCGCCGTCGGCTCGCGGGTGCTGGTACCTTTCCGCTCACGCCAGCAGATCGGGTGGGTGGTGGAGGCATCCGCGGAGGCGCCCGAGACCGGCGAGATCAGGGACATATCTCGTGTGCTGGACGCGGAACCCGCTGTCCCGGCCGAGTTGCTCGAGCTCTGCCGGTGGGTGGCGGATTACTACGTCGCGCCGCTCGGGCAGGTGCTTCGCGCCGCGCTCCCCGCCGTGCTCTCCGACACGGCGAAACCCGACCCTGCGGTGAAGCGCCGGTCCATACTTCGCCTGACCCGCGAACTGCCGAGCCTCCAGCAGCGCGATGAGCTCTTCGCCCGGGCATCGCGCCAGCGCGAGTGCTACGAGGTCGTCGAGGGAATGGGCGGCGAGGCGGAAGTGGCAGTGCTCACGGGCCAGTTGGGCTTTTCCCCCGGCGTACTCCGCGGCCTCGTCACGAAGCGGGTTGCGGAGAT
>DATMSC010000577.1:0-1910 GCA_035565595.1 Longimicrobiales bacterium
CGCTCAGGACGTCCGAGATCTCCTTCCCGACGGCGAGTATCGCTTCCAGGTCGCCGGTGGTAACGGCGCCGGCGTGCTGGGGCCAGTCGTGGAGGAGGGTCAGGTACGCCTGCGCGGCGATCGCCCACTCCACCGGATTCGCAACACCTCGCCCACCGCGCATACCCGCGTAGCCAAAACGTTCCTGCGCGGCCCTTCCGAGGAGCGATAGCTGTCTGCCCAGAGAGTCGAGCGAGTCGTCGCCGCTGGCCAGGGTGCTGGCGAGCGACGCGTCGTCGACCGGCGTCGTCTGGTCCGTGAGGAGTGCGTCGCGAGCGTCCCGCACCGCCCGGGTCCGGAACTCGGCGAGGCAGTCGGAGAACACCTGGAACTCCATCTCGTCGTACGGCGGCAGGAGTCTCTCCCGGTGTTCCAGGCAGCGGACGAGGGTCCGGTTGTACTCCCGGCTGAAGCCGTCCTGCATGTAGGTGAGCAGATTGGTCTCCATCCGGTCCAGCCGCTGGCCGAGCGTCGACAGCTCCCGCGTGAGCACCGTGAGGTGCGCCTGGACGTCGGCGTTTCCCGAGGCGACGAGGCTCTCGAGGCGTTCGAAACCCGTGCCGACGGCGAGCATCAGGGTGTCGAGCGATGCGTCGACCGTGTCGAATCGGCCGTGCAATTCGGCGCGGATGGTATCGACGGCGGCCCGGAGCGCCCGGACATCACGCGCTGAAGCGGGGCCGAGGGCGCCGGGCGTCAGCCCGAAGAACGACGTCACGCCCATGGCCACGGAGAGGACGTTTCCAGCGAGCGACGCGGCCGCCGCCTGCTGGCCAAACGACGCGAGCTGCTCGGCGAAGCTGGCAGCGCCGAGCTTGAGATCCGCGATGGCGCTTCCGATCGCGCGCACCCTCGCGACAGTGCCATCGTCCTCACCCATGAGCGCCGCGGCGCGCGACGCGAGATAGGAGAGCGATCGGTCCGCCGCCCACTCGAGCCGCAGGTCCAGCGCCTGCGTCAGGATATTCTCGGGATCTTCGCCGCCGGCACCCGTGAGCGCCCCGAGTATCCCGGCCAGCGACTGCGCGGAAGAATCCACAACGCCCTGGTAGTGGGCGACGACGTCGCGCAACGCGGCCTCACCTTCGGAGAGGCGAGCCAGGGTGGGGTTCACGCCGAGCAGATTCGCGATCGCCGGTGCCGAGACGAGTGATTCCAGCGAGGCGCCCGGGTCGATCCCGACGACGGTGCCCACCAGTTCCCGGAACCCGGAATCGCCACCGGAGAGAGCCAGTCGCAGCGCTTCTTCGAGGACGGGCTCGGCGAAGCGCTGGAGAGGTTCGGCGGACGCGTAGGTACCGCCGAGTTGCCGGCTGACGAAGCCGACAGGGAGGCCGCGGGTTGGGCCGGCGCGAAACGCATCGCCAACGAGCCGGGCGCCGGCGTCGGTCAGCAAGCGGCCAACGCCGTTGGGCGCAGCGGCGGCGAGCGTTTCAATCGAGCAGAGCGCGTTTTCGATCTCGTCGCGCGCAGCGCGGCATTGCTGGAGCCGTTGGCGGGTGGGTCCGGACTCCATTGCCGCGGCCAGCGACCGTACGCCATCTCCAACGAATCCGTCCGGGGCTTCGGCGGCCGCGCGGTTGGCCGCTGCCAGGAGGAGCGTCGTCGCGTAGTCGCCTTCCGCGAGGAGCGACTGGAGTGCACCCGCGGTCCAGAGGAGTTGCTCTGCAACGGCGCTCCTGCCGGGGGTACTCTCCGTAGCCTCCGTCGCCGGAAAGGCGCCGGTGTCGCCGGGAGCCACGGATGCCGACGGAGGAGAGGGATCGATCGTCACGGTCGACTGTGCCCGGACGACGCCCGGCGGGAGGGCGGCGGCAACGCACAGCATCGTGATGGAGATCGCGACAGCTCGGTTCATTGCCAGCGCAGAC
>DATMSC010000578.1:0-3071 GCA_035565595.1 Longimicrobiales bacterium
CGCGCTACCAGCGTCGCAAGCACCAGCGTCGCCGTCCGCACCGGCGCCAGCCGGAACCGCCGCCACACCCCCCGCTCCCGCTCGCTCACCAGCGACGTCGGCAGCCCGAAACACGCTCCGCCCAGCGCCGTCACCGTCAGCAGCTCCCCCATGTGCCGCACCAGCGGCACCGTCTCGTGGCGGTACAGCACCCAGAACGCCACGAGGAAGATCGTCGGGAAGAGATAGCTGTACAGCAGCGCCATCCGGTTCCGGAAATGGAGCCGCACCTGCACAGCGAGATGAACTGCCGGGTTCATCGGAAGGTCAGGGCCAGGTGTTCAGCGTTCAGTGTTCAGTGCTCAGCTTTCGTTGTTCAGCGTTCAGCGTCCCGTTCTGAGCCTGCGGCGTGCTGTGCGGGAACGCGGACGGTCAGCGCAGGCACTCAGTCCCGCAGCGCCTCGCCGGTCAGCTCGATGAAAACATCCTCGAGCGTCGCCTTGCGCACGTGCAGCTCAGTGACATCCACGGCATGACGCTCAATGAGCGACATCAGCTCGGCCAGCGTGATCCGGACGTCCGTCGACCGGAAACGCACGTCCGCACCGTGCGGCGTCACTTCCTGGACGTGCGGGAGTCCGGTAATGAGCTCCGGATCCAGAGGTGGATTCGTGGCCAGCGTAATGGTAGGCGCGGCGGCCGACCGGGCGATCAGCTCCCTCGGCGAGCCACTCGCGATGATCCGGCCGCGATCCACGATCGCGATCCGGTCGCAGAGCTTTTCCGCCTCATCGATGTAATGGGTCGTCAGGAGGACGGTGTGGCCCTCCTCCTTCATCCGCTCGATCTCGCCGTGCAGGTCCCGGCGGGACTGGGCGTCGAGGCCGGTCGTCGGCTCATCCAGGAAGACGACGTCCGGCTTGTTCACGAACGCGAGGGCGATGGCGAGACGCTGCCGCTGTCCGCCCGAGAGCGAGTCGAACGGTGCATTCGCCTTCTCCTGCAACGAGAACCGCTCGATCAGCCGCTCAGGATCCTCGGGATCGCGGTAGAAGGACGCGAACAGCCGGAGCGCCTCCCGCGGCGTGATCTTGTCCTGCAACGCGGTGGTCTGGAGCGCGGCGCCGATCCGCTGGCGGACCTCGAACGGCTGCGTGGCGACGTCGAAGCCACACACCTCGATCCGCCCCGAGTCCGGCTGCCGCAGCCCGATGATGCACTCCACGGTCGTCGTCTTGCCGGCGCCGTTCGGACCCAGCAGGCCGAAGATCTCGCCTTCTTCGATTTCGAAGGTTACGCCGTCAGCGGCGAGGATGTCGCCGTAACGCTTCCGGAGGTCCCTGACTATGACTCTGTCGGCCATCGCGGTAGCGCGGAATGCAGGTGCGAGTTGTGGAAACAGTTGCGTTTCAAGCTAGTACGCCCCGCGAGACCGAGTCAAGCTGACGACGGGGCGCCTGGCCGGCGGGCCCGCGTGTCCGTAGGCGGGTTCTTTCGCTCACTCGCGAACGCAGGCGGGGTTCAGTCGGTGGTCGTCGTTTGCGCGTCAGGAGCTGTCCAGCCCTCTCCCAACATGCCCATCACGGCGTCGACGACGACATGGGGAGCTTCCTCCTGGATGTGCGGCCCTGATTCCCGAACTTCGACGATTTCCAGTCGAGGCAGGGCTGCCCGCATGGCGTCCACCTGCTCGGCGTCGATTCGCCCGGTGCCGGAGCGGTTTGCGGCCCCGATGAGGAGCACGACGGGGGCGGTGATGCGACTGAGGCGGGGCGCGAGCAGCTCGGGCTCTGCGGCGTCGGCCATGCGCCGGAGCGTGCGCAGCGTGAGGTCGACGTCGCGGTACGGCGCCGTGAACCCCTCGACGACTTCCCGGGTCACCCACGACGGGTCCGCTGCGCTCTCCACGAGTCCGGACACGAGCTGGCGCCTGACCTGCTCACCACCGCCGATCAGCCGGATCAGCGGCGCGAACCGGAGCGCGAGGCGGAGTCCGGGCGTAGCCATCTGCTCCGCAGGTCCGCCGTTGACCGAGACGATCCCGGCGACGAGCTCGGGCGCGCGCAGCGCGAGGCGGTAGCAGATCGTGCCGCCGAGCGCCTGGCAGAGCATGATCGCGCTGGTCACGCCCTCGTCGCGCATGGCCGCTTCGACGCGCGCCGCCTGTGCCTCCAGAGAGTAGTCCGCGTTGTCCGGCCTGCCGGAGTCGCCGGTACCGAGCGGGTCCACGAGCACGACCCGGAGCCCGGCGTCGAGCAGCGCTGGGACGACATGCCGGAATGTGAAATCGGAGCCGAGCAGCCCCGGCACGATCACCACCGTCTGCCCGCCGTTGCCGGCGCGCTTCACCGCGACCGTGTCGTTCTCCGCGAGCGTGAGGAGGCGAGTCTCGAGCCGTGATTCCTGGCCGTACGCGGCAGCACAAGACGCGAGGAGGAGGAGCATGGCGGTGGTGACGTGACGGGCGGCGCCTGGGCGCATGGGCTGCCTCCGCAGTTGCGTGGTGGCCTGCCGGCCCGGCGAGGGCCGCCCCCGGGTCGGCGAGGTGGCCGACGCCCGGCGGGTGCTCGAGATGTCGTGGTCGGCGGGAAATTGCGTGCCGCACGACCCGGCCGCAATGGCGCACCGGCGGTGGCTCAGCCGATGGCCCGTTTCAGGAATGTGCGGTAGCCCAGCGTCCAGAAGAGCGCGGTAGTCGCGGTGAGCCCGGCAAGGATCGCGGGCATGGGCATGTGCGGCAGCTCCGGCGTGAGCGCCGCCCGCATCCCTTCTGCCACGTAGACCAGCGGGTTGACGAGCACCACCCACTTCATCACGGGCACAGCATCGAGCCCTGCCCAGGGATAATACGCGGCGCCGAAGAAGATCATCGGCGCGACGATCACGCTGAACATCAGCCCGATCTGCTCGGCGCTGATCGCGGTGCCGAGGAGCAGGCCGAGCGCGGAAAACGACGCCCCGCCCAGCAGGATCACGGCGGCCAGCCGCTCGACCTCCTCGAACGTGATCCCGACCACCGGTCCCATGAGCAGGCGCGCGACCGGCAGCACGAAGAGCGCCGCGACGAACCCCTGGATCACGCCGGCCACCAG
>DATMSC010000579.1:0-2071 GCA_035565595.1 Longimicrobiales bacterium
GCGCGGAGGACTTCAAGCCCAGACCGGAGGGTCACACCGGCGGCGCGCTGAACATGGTCCCCGCATACGTCGGCTACCTCGCCGCCAACGCGCTCACCGGGCAGACACGCGGCTGGATCATGGGGCAGGGGCACACCGTCGCTGCCATCGATTCCGTCAACCTCCTCGTCGACAACATGACGCCGGCCCACGCCGAGCGCTATTTGCTCACCGACGAGGGGCTCACCCGATACGTCCGCGACTTCTACTCGTACCGCCTGAACGAACGTGGCGAGCAGGATTCTCCGCTCGGGAGCCACGTCAACGCGCACACCGCCGGCGGCATGGTCGAAGGCGGCTATCTCGGATTCACGGAGCTGCAGTACGTCCACATGCCGCTCCCGGGGGAGACGCTGGTCACTTTTTTGAGCGACGGCGCCTTCGAGGAGCAGCGCGGCAGCGACTGGGTCCCGCGCTGGTGGCGGGCCGAGGACTGCGGGCTCGTCGTTCCGATCATGATCAAGAATGGCCGGCGCATCGACCAGCGGACGACGATGTCGCAGCAGGGCGGTGTCGACTGGTTCGTCGAGCACCTCCGCCTCAACAGCTTCGATCCGATCGTGTTCGATGGCCGGGATCCGGCGGCGTTCGTGTGGGCGATCTGGGAAATCGAGCGGCGGCTGCGCGCACAGGCGGAGGCCATCGCGCGTGGTGAGCGGGAGTACCCCGTCGCGCTCCCGTACGGTATCGCCGTGGCGCCGAAGGGCGCCGGCTTCTTCGGCGAAGGTACCAACCTCGCCCACAACCTGCCGCTGCTCGCCAACCCGGCGATCGATGAAGCGGCCGCGCGGCACTTCAACGAGAGTGCCCGGCGACTCTGGGTGCCCGTCGCCGAGCTGCGGGAAGCGATCGCGTCGATCCGGAATCACGAGAGCTCCGGCCGGCCGCGCGAGCGCGAGCACCCCCTCGTCGACCGCAGCGTGTCGATCGAGCACGTGCCGCCGCCCATCTTCCGCCCTGTGCCCGAGGACCGACGCGATCCCGCCGCCTGGACCCGTGCCTCACCGATGGCCGCGGTCGACGAGGCCTTCGTCTCATTCGTCAGCGCCAACCCGCACCTGCGGCCACGTGTTGGCAACCCGGACGAGATGCGCTCGAATCGGCTCGTCCGGACGCTGGAGCTGCTCAAGTTTCGGGTAACGGATCCGGAGCCGGAGATCCCCGAGGCCATCGACGGCGCCGTCATCACGGCGCTCAACGAGGAGGCCGTGATCGCGGCCGCCCTCGCGAACAAGGGCGGGATCAGCCTGGCCCACACCTACGAGGCATTCGGTCCGAAGATGCTCGGGGCCATGCGCCAGGAGATCATCTTCGCCGACCACTGCGCCCGCGCGGGTCGCGAGCAGCGCTGGATCTCCATACCGCTGATCCTGACTTCCCACACCTGGGAGAACTCGAAAAACGAGCTGTCGCACCAGGACCCGGCGATGTGCGAGGCGCTGCTCGGCGAGCCGTCGCACGTGTCACGGGTGGTCTTCCCGGCCGACTTCAACACTGCCGCCGCAGTGCTCGGCGCCGTGTACCGGTCGCGGGGACAGTTCTGGACGATCGTGGCGACCAAACAGGATACGGCGGCGGACCTCTTTCACCCCGAGGATGTGGAGCGGCTCCTCGAAGACGGTGCGCTGCACCTCGATTGGGCCGGCCATCGCACCGGCGAGGCGAGGCTCGTACTCACGGCGCTCGGGAGCTACCAGCTCGAACAGACGCTCCGCGCTTCGCTCCGGCTGGCCGAGCGCGACGTGCCCCATCGGGTCAACTACATGCTCGAACCCGGGCGTTTCAGGGCGCCGCGGAGCGAGCGGGAGGCCGCGCACGTCACGTCGCCGGACGTCGTCCACACGCTGTTCCCTGATGGTGCCGAGGCTCGCGTGTTCATAACGCACACTCGACCCGAGCCACTCCTCGGCGTGCTCCAGCCGCTCAACACGGGAGCCGGTCGCTGTCGCGGGCTCGGCTTCATTGGAGAGGGCGGAACACTGACGCCGGAAGGGCTGCTCTTCGTGAACCGGTGCACCTGGGCGCACATCGC
>DATMSC010000580.1:0-9830 GCA_035565595.1 Longimicrobiales bacterium
CGGTGCGGCAGGTGGCGGAGCGGGTCGGCATCGAGCCGAGCTACCTGAGCAAGGTGGAGCGCGGGATCGGCTCGCCGCTGGCGGAGGAGACGCTGGTGCGGCTCGCACGGGAGCTGGGGCTCGACGCCGACGTCGTCCTGGCGCTGGCGGGGAAGGTGTCGAGCGATCTCCAGGAGGCGATCCGGAAACGACCGCAGCTCTTCGCCGAGCTCATCCGGACGGTACGGGACGCACCGGACCAGGCGGTGCTCCGGCTGGTCAGGGAGGTACGAGACGGCGAGTGGTAGGCGGGCGGCGTCTCCGGGGGCGGATGTCGCCGCAAAGGATGGCGGGTTGGCAGGTCACGGATGCTCACGCAGCACGAACGGGACAGGAGGGAGCCATGATCGAGCTGAAGCGCGATGAGCTGGTGTTTTCGTTCCCCCAGGTGCACGAACACGCGATGCTGCGGGTCGCCTTTCAGCGGACCCTGCGCATCCCGGGACGATGACCGGACGTATCCGCTGCCTCCCGGTCTGGGCAAGTTCCCCATCCGGCACGTGGACGATTTCGGTAATCGCGTCCCGGAATCGTGGCAACGCCGGGGCGGCGTTATGCTCCCGATGTATCAGAGCGAGGCGATGTGGCTGTACTTCCGCGCCAGGGCGAGCTATCCGTTCGCCGTGAAGATCGCCGCCGGGAAGATCAACGCCGTGACGGGCGAGGCGTGGACCGACGGAATCCACCGCGACCCGCAGGACTACATGGTCGTACCGGGGCAGCCGTGGCTGGACGGTTTCGCCATCGAGAAGGGTGTAATCCGCCAGTTCGTCGCCATGCCGCTCGGCGCGGGCTACACCGCGGAGGAGCAGCTCACTGGTGCGGCGGAGCACGGCGGCGTCCAGATCGTCGTCTATCCGCTGAAGCGGGAGGCGTACGAGCGGATGCTCGAAGAGCGGTTGCGCAGCTCTATGTCCGTGGCACTATCGGACATGGTGTTCAAGGTTAACGAAACCGCCGCCCGCTACGGTATGGGGCTCGCTCCCGGCGGCCGCATGCGCCAGGAGATCTACCAGGATCCGCACGACTTCGCCGACTGGGATCTGCGGCAGCGCAGCCGCTGCTTCGTCCACCTCTGCAACGCAGTCCAGTGGTGGCACATCACCGGCGAGGCGCCGCCCACGCGGCCAATGACGGCAAGGGACTACACGAAGGCCGGGCTGCCGTGGTTCGACTACTACGCGGCGGACCTGCGCGCCCTCGAAGGTGGCAAGGGATTCTCCGGGCTCGAGAGTATCGCCCGGCTCGGCGCGAATAAGGGGGCGGTGCCGATGTCGGACAACGCGCCGGTCGATCCCGGCAATGTTGTGGAGCTCGGCACCGGCCGACGCTCGGACGTGGTCCGCGAAGGCGTGTTCTGAGCGCGGCGTGGGCGCTCCCGGCGGGCGGAGTCGGGCGCACCTCTCGGACACGCCCATCACACCCGAAAGGTCTGACGATGGATGACATCCGCGACTTCTGGAACGACGTCGCCGAGGACTGGCGCACACAGGTCGGCGTCGATGGCGACGTCAACCGCCGGCTGAACTCCGATCCCGTCCTCTGGCGCTTTGCCGGCGACGTCACCGGTCTCCGGGTCCTGGACGCCGGCTGCGGGACCGGCTACCTGTCGGCGAAGCTGCACGAGCGGGGCGCACGGGTGATCGGCGTGGACCTCTCCGACCGCATGATCGATATCGCGCACGCGTCATTCCCGGAGATCGACTTCCGCGTCGACTCGTGCTCGGAGCTGCGCACGGTCGAGCCGGAGTCGATCGACCTGATCGTCTCCAACTACGTCCTCATGGACACGCCGGACCTTCCCGGTGCCATGAGAGCCTTCCGCCGCGTGCTCCGCCCCGGCGGTGTCGCCGTGCTCGTGTTTTCGCACCCCTGTTTTCCGCAGGGGCTGGCCGCGGAGACGGAGACCGGCGCGGTCGTATACACCTGGAGTTTCCCGTACTTCGAGGAGCGGCGGTGCACGGACCGGCCATGGGGCCAGTTCCGGTCCGACTTCATCTGGTTCCACCGGCCGCTCTCCGGCTACTGGAAGGCGTTCCGCGCAGCCGGTTTCGACGTCATCGACTTCGAGGAGCCCCGGCTGGGACCGGACGACGAACCCTCCGGCGAGAGTCCGGAAGCGATCCGGCTCTGCCGGACCCGGCCGTATTCGGTGGCGTTCAAGCTTGGCAAAGTCGACGCCGCGGGCGGGTAACTTCCCTGCCCGTCAGGCTCGATATCCTCCCCGGGCACTCCCCCTCTTCCCCGGCGGGGTCAACGGCCCGTCGGGGAATTCCTGACAACGTCGTCCGGTACCTCCCTGCAGAAATATCCTCGATTCCCTGACACCGCGCCTCGCCGCCCGGGTCCATGCTGTTGGCATGACCAACAGCAACTCACCCGTATCGCGATGAGCCATGAACGAACCCGAAACCCAGGTCAGCGGGCACCCGCGGGGCACACTCGCGATCGTCGCCCTCTACGGCGTTCTCTTCGCTGCCGCATGGCTGGCGGTCTACTTCCTCATCTACACGCCGCGAGGCGGCGTGCACCCGTGAGGTGACCGATGCACGTGGACCCCTACGAGAAGTTCTGGATGTACGCTGCCGGCGCGCTGATCGTGCTCTTCGCCTCTTCGGCGGTGTACAGCGCGTTCGCCCAGGCGAACCACCCGCCGAGCCACGTGGAGACGATCGATCCGACGACGGCGCGGACGGACCCGCGCTTCACGGAGCTCGGCGTCGTACAGCGGGCGGACGGCACCGTGGAAGTCGTGGTGCTGGCGCAGATGTTCTCCTTCATGCCCGGCGAGATCCGGGTACCGGCGGGCCGGCCGGTCACCTTCCGCCTCACCAGCCCGGACGTGATCCACGGCTTCCAGATCGTCGGCACGAACGGCAACACGATGGTGGTGCCGGGATACGTGAGCCAGTTCACGACGACGTTCCGTGAACCGGGCGAGTACCTGATCGTCTGCAATGAATACTGCGGCCTCGGCCACCACCTGATGTACGCACGGCTCATCGTGGAGGAGGGCGCATGACGGATATTGCTGCACAGGGGAGCCTGGCTCCAGGAGATGCGGAGCTGCGCCGGAGCGGCGTGAGCGATGCGGCGCTGGCCAGCCCGCCAGCTGTCGGCTCGTCCTGGTCGAAGCTGGCGCTCGCGCACTTCGGCGTAGCGGTCGTGGCGTTCGGCGTCGCGGCGACGATCGCGGTGATGCAGGCCATGTCGCGCGCCAACGCCGCGCTGCCCTTCCGCTCCGAGCGGATCTTCTATCTCTCCGTGACGGCGCACGGCGTCCTGATGGCGATCGTCTTCACGACGTTCTTCATCATGGGGCTGGGCTACGTGATCGCCCGCGTGGGGCTGCGCCGGGAGATCGCGGGGGAGCGGCTGGCGTGGGCCGGGTATTTCGTCGCGCTGGTCGGAACGATTCTGGCCGCGGCGGTGATCCTGGCGGGTAAGGCGTCGGTGCTCTACACCTTCTACCCGCCCCTCAAAGCCCACCCGCTGTTCTATATTGGCGCGACGCTCCTGGTGGCCGGCTCCTGGCTCTGGTGCGTCGTCATGGTGCGGTCGTACCGGGCGTGGCGGCGGGAAAACCCCGGTCAGCCGGTACCCCTCCCGATGCACGGGATCATGGCGACGGTGATCGTCTGGGTGCTGGCCACGATCGGCGTCGCCCTCGAGATGGTCTTCCTGCTGATCCCGTGGTCGCTCGGGCTGCGTGACACCGTCGACCCGGTCCTCGCCCGCACGCTCTTCTGGTGGTTCGGGCACCCGCTCGTCTACTTCTGGCTGCTCCCGGCGTACACGCTCTGGTACACGGTGCTGCCGCGGGAAGCCGGCGGGAAACTGTTCAGCGACCCGCTCGCGCGCCTGGTGTTCGTCCTCTTCATCCTCTTCTCGACGCCGGTTGGGTTCCACCACCAGTTCATGGATCCCGGGATTCCGGCGGGGTGGAAGCTGGCGCACACGCTCAGCACCTTCGTGATTCTGTTCCCGAGCTTCGTGACGGCGTTCACGATCATCGCGTCGCTCGAGTACGCGGGGCGGGCCCGCGGCGGGACAGGGCTGTTCGGGTGGATCGGGCGGCTGCCCTGGAAGGAGCCGTTCTTCTCGTCCGTCGCGCTGGCGATGCTCGTCTTCGCGCTGGGCGGGATGGGCGGCGCCATCAACGCGGCGTACGGGATGAACGCCGTCGTCCACAACACGGCGTGGGTCCAGGGCCACTTCCACCTGACCGTCGGCACCGCGGTGGCGCTGACGTTCATGGGAGCCACGTACTGGATTTTGCCACGCCTGACCGGGCGGCCGCTCCGGCTTCCGGCGTTCGCCGCCGTCCAGCCGTACCTGTGGTTCGTCGGGATGATGACCTTCAGCGTCGTCAACCACGCCACGGGGCTCCTGGGGATGCCCCGGCGCGTCTACGACGCCAGCTACGGTGGCCACCCTGCGGCGCAGGCGTGGCAGGCCTGGACCGGCCTGTCGGCCATCGGCGGCGTGATCCTCTTCGCCAGCGCAATGTGCTTTGTAGCAGTGGTGGTGGCGACGATCCTGAACAAGCGGCGTGAAGACGCGCCGGCCATCACCTTCGCGGAGCCGATCGGCGGGACCGCCCACGGCGGTTCGATCCTCGACCGCTTCGGCTTCTGGACCGTGGTCGCCGCTGTCCTGGTAGTTCTGGCGTACGCCTACCCGATCTTCGACCTGCTGCGCATGGAGCGCTTCGGCGCGCCCGGGTGGAGCCCGTTCTGACAGGGTGCGCCAACCCACCTGCGATCCCACCACATCACGTCTCACGGCCCGCGGCGGCGGGTCGTGAGACGCTCGCCCGCCGGGGAGAGTGCCCGGTCTTCGGCGTTCGGCGCCCGGCGTTCAGAAGGGCATGGATCGGAGCGCGGTCCCAACGGATCCAATTGCCGCGCCGACGAGCCGACCGGCCCGATTGCTATGCTCTCGCCGAACGGTTCGTCAGATTTCGGGCAGCGCGAACGCCCCGAACCGGGGACGACCGCTGACCCGGTCGGCATGCCCTTTCGCCGGGCTGCCGCTCCGCGGTGCCGCCGCATCTGCCAGGCCGGGCGCGACGGGATCAACCCACGCCCCCCGGCGTCACGGCTGGAACGTGCCGCCGCTCAGCGAAAGGGCCATATCGACACATTCGCGTGGACCAGCTGCACCAGCGCCAGGCGGATCGCGGCGGTGCCGGCGACGAGGGCGATTTCCAGGGCCTCGCCGACGATCGAGTGGCTGCTGCCGCCCACGCCGGTCCCATCACCGTCGAGCGGCGTGACGTCCAGGAGGCACGAGGAGTGGATGGCGGAGAGATCCGTGAGCCTCAATGCCGCCTGTACGTACTCCGTCAAGGTGAACCCGACGGGCGCGATCGTGATGGAGCCCGGAGCCTCGACGTACAGCCGGTCCGGGTACAGGACGCAGGTGGCTGCAGGACCGGATTCGATCTTCACCTTTCCAACGATGGCGTCGTCCGGATCTCGTACGGGCACCTCGAAGCTGGCAACCACCCGCGTTCGGTGATCGTGTTGCCAAACACCACCGCCACGGCGGATTTCGCGTGACCGTCGCGGAACCGGCAGGGACCCCGTCCACCGAGTGGCCCGGATTGTATACAATCCGCCGCCACAAGGCGGATCGTTGCGACCGGGTCATACCGGCACGATCGCGCGGTCGGGCCGCGCGTCCGGATACCGGTGACCGGGAACGCTGGCGAGGCCCGTCCCGCGACCGAGACTCGTAAGTGCGGCGTCAGCCAGCCGCGCGCGCGCCGGCACCTCCCGTACTGCGTACGGCCGAGTACAGGCCAGCGGCCCGGTGGCACCACCTCTTGCGCCATCCGACATTGTATCCAATCTTCCCGGCATCGTTTGATCAACGCACTTTGCAGAGGAGCTCATGGCCGCCACTGCGGTCCGGTGCCGGTGCGTTCGGCCCGGCGAGACCTCATTCGTCATGGCAGCCGCTGACCGATGAATCCGGTTGCGTCGCTCGAACGGCCGCGCAGCGCGAAGTCGCAGACGGCGAAGGCCCAGCTACAGATCAGGGAGCGGATCCTGAACGGGGTGCTGCGCCCCGGGCAGCGCATCCCGGAGCTGGCGATGGTCGCCGAGCTGGGCGTGTCCCGCACACCGGTCCGGACAGCGCTCGCACGCCTCGCCGCCGAAGGACTGGTCGATCCGATACCCACGGGCGGCTACGCGGTCCGGGCATTCACCCAGGCGGACATGCTGGACGCGATCGAGGTGCGCGGCACGCTGGAAGGCCTGGCCGCCCGCCTCGCGGCGGAGCGCGGCGTAGCCGCCGAAGCGCTCGCCCCGATCCACGACTGTCTCGATCGGATCGACGCGCTCGTCGCACAGCCGGTGCTGACCCCGGAGATCTTCGCCGAGTTCACCGTCCTGAACGGCCGTTTCCACGAGATGGTGGTCGGTCTCGCAGAGAGCGACGTGGTGAGGAGCATGGTCGCGCGGGCGGCGGCGCTCCCGTTCGCGTCACCCGCATCGCTGGTGCACCCGCGCTTCCCCGACCCGAACGGCACGCGCGAGCTGGCGATCGCACAGGACCAGCACCGGCGAGTCATCGAGGCGATCGTGCAGCGGGAGGGCACGCGGGCCGAAGCGATCATGCGGGAGCATGTGCAGATCGTCAAACGCAACCTGACTGAGGTCTTTGGTGCGCGCCCGCGGCTCGCGCTGGTGCCTGCCAACGTGATCGTAGGTGGCGATTCGGGTGGCGCGGCGTGACGCGGTGCACGAATGGAGCGGAGCACGGAGTCGAAACGGTCACATGCACGAGGAGGAGGCGGGACATGTCACTCAAGACTGATGTGGTGGTGCTGATGGCAGGAACGCTGTTCGCGATCTCCGGGTTGGGCGCGAGTGAGCTCGCCGCGCAGGCGGGCCCGGGGCCGCAGCAGGGCGGCGGAGGCGGTGGTGGGGGCGGCGGGCAGCAGATCGTCCTCGGCCCGGACGACGTGCCGTTCGCGCCGCCGGCGCCCGAGGGCTTCAACGTGGCGCGTGAGGGCATCCCGCAGGGTCGGGTCGAAACCGTCGAATACGAGTCGAAATCCGTGGGAACGACCCGGCGGGCGCTCGTCTACACGCCGCCGAACTTCGATCCCAATCAGCGCTACCCGGTGCTCTACCTCCTCCACGGGATCGGCGATGACGAGACGTCGTGGCAGGAGAAGGGCAACGCCGGCACCATCCTCGACAACCTCCTCGCCGATGGGCTCATGGTCCCGATGATCGTGGTCATGCCCAACGGCCGCGCTCAGCCGAACGACCGCGTCGAAGGGAACGGCATGGCGTCCGCGCCGGCTTTCGCGCGCTTCGACCGCGACCTCATCGACGACCTCATCCCGTTCATCGAGGCACGCTACCCCACCAGGACGGACCGCGAAGGCCGCGCGCTCGCCGGCCTCTCCATGGGCGGCGGCCAGTCGTTCAACTTCGGGCTGAGCAATCTGGAGCTCTTCGCCTGGATCGGCGGCTTCTCCTCGGCACCGAACCTGATGCCGCCGGCCGAGCTGATCCCGGACCCCGCCCGGGTCGCCCAGATGGTCAAGCTCCTCTGGGTCTCCTGCGGCGACCGCGACGGCCTGTTCAACAACAGCCGCAACCTGCACGTGTACCTGCGGGACAACAACGTGCCGCACATCTGGCACGTGGACTCCGGCGGGCACACGTGGCCGGTCTGGACGAACGATCTCTATCATTTTGCACAGCGGATCTTCAAGTAAACGGCATAGGGCTAGGTCTGGGGCTAGGGCTGGGGCTAATGCAGGGTGGAGCTGCGTTTCCGGCCGCAGGCAACCTGCGCAGACGAGGCTGGGGGAAGCGCGGCGACGGGCGTAGCGACGACGCCGGCCGAGTCTCGATGCGGGCAGGCTAGCCAGCGTTTTCCGGTTCGTTCCAGACGCGACGAACCCCATTAGCCCTGGCCTTAGCCCCAGCCCTATCCCTATGCTGTCCCCTAAAGGAGTGATTCTCCATGCGTAGCAAGATGATCAGCGCGAGCGCATTGATGCTCGCGGCGATCCTCGCCCCCGCGGGGCCGCTGAGTGCGCAGGCGGGTGGCGCCAACGCTGCTGACGACCCGACCGGGATGCTGGCGTTTCCGGTGCCGCCGGCGGGCTACAACGAGGCGAGGGAGGGCATCCCGCAGGGTCAGGTCACAGTCGTCGAATACGATTCGAAGTCGCCCGGCACCCGGCGCACGGTCCGCATCTACACGCCGCCCGGGTACAGCCCGGACCAGCGCTACCCGGTCCTCTACATGCTCCACGGGCTGGGCAACACGCACAGCGAATGGACGCAGCGGGCGAGGGCGCCGATCATTGCGGACAACCTGATCGCCGAGGGGAAGATCCAGCCGCTCGTCATGGTGTTCCCGAGTGGTGACGCCACGGCGACCGTCGACAATCCGGGCGGGAGCGGCCGCGAGCAGGAGCCGTACGGGCTGCCGTTCGAGCAGGACCTGCTGAACGACATCATCCCGTTCGTCGAGGCCAATTATTCAGTGTACACGGACCGGGATCACCGCGCGCTGGCCGGAATGTCGATGGGCGGCGGGCAGACGCTCAACATCGGGCTGTCGAACATCGACAAGTTCGGCTGGATCGCGGCCGTCGCCTCAGCGCCGAACACGCGGCCACCGGCGGAGCTGGTCCCCGATCCGGCGGCGCTCTCGGATCTGCACCTGCTGTATCTCGCCGTCGGCTCCAACGACGGTCTGGCACGCATCAGCGAGGGGGTTCACGAGTACCTGCTCGAACATGGCGTCCCGCATCGCTGGCGCCTGGACGACAGCGGTCACGACACCGCCGTCATGAGCGGCAACTTCTACCACTTCGTGCAGCTCCTATTCAGGGAGTAGCACAGCTACCCCACCGGGGGGAAAGAAGCCCAACCAGGCGTCCCGCACGACCGCCGACCGCATCGGTGACGCTGCCGGTGCGGCCGGCTCACGGCGCTGGCCGCGTGCCCCCGGTCGGGCGCGTACGCCGTGGCACTTGCTCTCGCAGCCATCGACCGCCACCAGCGGAACCGAAACGGGTCGACCGGAGGTACACTGGCCCATGAACCACGCTTCCGGCCTGACTCCCGTCGCACGCGCCTGCGCGATCGCGCTCCTCTTTACGGCTACCGTGCTCGCCGGGTGCCGAATCGAGGGGCGCGAGGCTTCGGCGCACACGGCTGCGGAAGCCGTCGGTGTCGCTCCTGCTGCGGCCGTCCCGGGGTCTACGTCGGATTCGCCCGCGATCGGCAGTCTCGAAGCGGACACGACGGTCTTCATCGACGACGGCGACCTCGCCTCGCTGCGCCTTGCCGTGGAGCGCAGCCTGTCCTGGCTGAGGCGCGTGCCGGCGAATCGGACTTTCGGCTACGGCTCGCGCATTGTCACGGCGCGGGAATTGACCGAAGCCTTCTCTGCCCTTCTCACGTTCCTTGAGACGGATCCGGATCCGGCCGCGCTGGGCGAGTGGATCGCCGGTCGCTTCGATGTCGTGGAGCTCGGCAACCCGGCAGGCGAGGTTCTGGTGACGGGATATTTCGAGCCGGCGATCCCCGGCTCGCCGGTCCGCACCGAGCGTGCGACGGTGCCGGTCTACCGCAGGCCGCCGGATCTCGGCCAGCGCACACCGTATTTCACCCGGCAGGAGATCCAGGAGCAGGGCGCGCTCGCGGGCCGGGGCCTCGAGATCGCGTGGGTCGAGGACCGGGTCGACCTCTTCTTCCTCGAAATCCAGGGGAGCGGCGTCATTCAGTTGCCGGACGGGATGGAGC
>DATMSC010000581.1:0-12787 GCA_035565595.1 Longimicrobiales bacterium
CTCCACCCCGGCGCCACTCCAGCCGGGTGGGGAGGCGTGGACGATGCTCGGGATCGTGAAGCGCCTGCCCGGATCGTTCGCCACGAGGGCCGAAGCCGTTGCAGCGCTGGAGCGCGAAGGCGTCCGGACGCCGGTAGCGCAGTGGATGACCATGAACCTCGAGGCCTCGCCCGACGGCGGCTACCGCTGGCGCATCGATTTCGACGCCATCGAGGACCTGCTCCGCGACTTCTTCCAAACCGACCTGTGGCCGGTCGTCGAGTCGCCGCCCGGGAACGTCGTCATCCACGTCGTGAAGGCGTCGGAATCGAACCTCGTGGGCCCCGAGGCGGTCGAAAGGATTCAGAAGGCGTCCGCCGACGGTCGCGTGATCCTGCACCTGCTCCGGGGCGGACACTGGGTCCACGCGGAAGACCCTGACCAGGTGCAGGCACTGCTCATCGACGAGCTGAGCTGAGGGCGTCGCAGGCCCCCGGGTCGGCATATCTGGACTGCTCCGGAGGCGTTGACCGGCATCCAGCGGGCGTCATACTTTCCCGCCGCCCTGACGGGCGTGGGCATGAGCATACCCCACCCACCTCTTTCGACGCAGAAGTAGTAGCCACCATGGCGTTTGAGATCCCTGGCGACCTCATGATCAGCGTATCCGGCGTGCGCGGGCGCGTCGGCGAAGGATTGACGCCGGAAGTCGTGGCGCGGTTCGCCGCCGCATTCGGTGCCTACGTCAGCGAGCGATCAGGGAACGCGGAGCCGGCCGTGGTGCTGGCGCGGGACTCGCGCACGTCGGGGCCCATGTACGCGCGCGTCGTCACCGCCGCGCTCCAGTCCGTCGGGTGCCGTGTGGTCGACCTCGGGCTCGTTCCCACGCCAACCGCGCTGCTCGCAATCCGCCACCATGGGGCGGCTGGCGGGATCGTGGTCACGGCCAGCCACAATCCCGTCGAGTGGAACGCTCTCAAGTTCGCGTCGGGCGCCGGCATGTTTCTCGACGCCGATGAAGCGGCGGCGATGCGCTCGTTCGTCAACGAACGGCAGATCCCGCGGGCAGCGTGGGACGGTATCGGTGTCGTCGCCCAGGACGACGGCGCCGTGCAGCGACACCTCGACGCGGTGCTGGCGATACCCTTCCTCGACATCCCGGGACTGCGGCAACGGCGCTTCCGGGTGGCGCTCGACTGCGTCCGCGGCGCCGGTTCCGTGCTCATCCCCCGCCTGCTCGAGGCCGTGGGATGCGATGTTGCCGCGATCCATACTGAACCGGACGGCCGGTTCCCCCGTCCACCCGAGCCCGTCCCCGAGAACCTCGGGGAGCTGGGCCGGCTTGTCCGGGAGCATGCGGCCGAAATCGGGCTCGCGATCGATCCCGATGCCGACCGCCTCGCCCTGGTCGACGAACGGGGCAACCCCGTGGGTGAGGACTGGACGCTCGCGCTCGCCGCGACCGTGGTGCTCCGACGACGAGCAGGCACAGTCGTCACGAACCTGTCCACCAGCAACGTGCTCGAGGACGTCGCGCGCGATGCCGGCGTTTCCCTCGTGCGGGCGCCGGTGGGCGAAATCAACGTCGCCAGGCGGATGCAGGCCGAAGGAGCGGTGGTCGGTGGGGAAGGGAACGGCGGTGTCATCCTCCCCGACGTACATCTCACGCGTGACAGCGCCGTGGCCACGCTCCTCGTCCTGCAGGCCCTGCTCGACATCGGCCAGCCGCTCAGCGAGTATCTCGCCGGCAGGCCGCGATACGTGATCGTCAAGGACAAGATCCCACGCGGCGACGCCCCGCTCGGCGAGGTGTTCGATGTCCTCGAACGCGACCTCGGCGCACCCGACGCGGACCGTCAGGACGGGCTGCGGCTCACCTGGCCCGAGTCGCGCCGGTGGCTGCATTTCCGGGCATCCGGGACGGAACCGATCATCCGCATTATTGCGGAGGCGCCGGACGGCGGGGAGGCCAGCGCGCTGATCCAGCAAGCCCGCCGGATCGCGGCCGACGTTGCCACCGGCTGACCGCAGCAGTGCGCTCCATTCGGAACATATTCCGTGGATCGGCGATACTCGCGTATGCGCGAACGCGCGCTGCGCACGCCGACGACCGGCGTTTCCCGATCTTTGGTATCGGGCAGAATAATTGCAGTCGATGCTTTGCTGGCGGAAACCTCTCCCGTTGAACAGACCTGAGCGAAAGGCCAGTGGATGTGTGGAATCGTGGGCTATGTCGGTCATCGGCCAGCCGTGCCGCTGCTCCTCGAAGGACTCAAGCGGCTGGAGTATCGCGGCTATGACTCGGCCGGGCTGACGGTCCTCTCGAACGACACACTCGAGACGCGGAAGGCGGCGGGGAAAATCGCCGTGCTCGAATCGCTGTTGCGCGAGCGCGGCGCTCCTGAAGGGACGTGCGGCATCGCCCACACCCGATGGGCGACGCACGGCGCGCCGACCACCGAAAACGCACATCCGCATATCGACTGCGCCGGCGATTTCGCTGTCGTCCACAACGGCATCATCGAGAACTCGGGCACGCTACGGCAGAAGCTCGAGGCGATGGGGCACACCTTCCGGACCGAAACGGACACGGAAGTCCTGGCCCACATCATTGAAACGGTCTACACCAACTCCCTCGAAGCCGCAGTGCTGGAAGCGCTGCGCCAGGTCGAGGGCACGTACGGCCTGGCCATCGTAAGCTCGCGGGAGCCGGGGAAGATCATCGCGGTCCGCCGTGGGAGCCCGCTCCTCATCGGGATCGGGAAGAACGGCGAATACTTCGTGGCCAGCGACGTGGCCGCCGTACTGGCCCAGACCCGCGAGTTCATCTACCTCGACGACGGCGAGCTCGCGGTGCTCCGCCCTGATGGTTACGACATCATGTCGCTCAAGGGCTCACCCGTGTCCAAGGAAGTCAAGGAAGTCTCCTGGGACCTCGAAGCCATCGAAAAGGGCGGCCACGAGCACTTCATGCTGAAGGAGATCTTCGAGCAGCCGGAAACCCTTCGGAACACAATGCGCGGCCGCATGCTCGAGGAAGAGGGCACTGTGCGACTGGGCGGCCTCAACCTGACCACCGAAGAGCTGCTGCAGGTCGAGAATATCACGATCCTCGCGTGCGGCACCTCGTGGCACGCCGCGCTGATCGGCGAATACATGCTCGAGGAGTTCGCGCGGATCCCCGTCGAAGCGGAGTACGCCTCGGAATTCCGCTACCGGAACCCCGTCGTCGACGAACGCACGCTGGCCATCACCATCAGCCAGTCGGGCGAGACGGCCGACACCCTCGCCGCCATGCGCGAGGCGAAGCGCCGGGGCGCGAAGGTCATGGGGATCGTGAACGTGGTCGGATCCAGCATCGCCCGGGAGGCCGGTGCCGGGATCTACCTCCACGCCGGACCCGAGATCGGTGTCGCATCGACGAAGGCGTTCACCAGCCAGGTCGTCGCGCTCGCGCTCTTCACGGTGCTGATCGGCCGCCTCCGCAACATGTCGATCCTCCAGGGGCGCGAGATCCTGGCGGCGCTCAAGCGGCTGCCGCAGCAGGTGCAGCAGGTCCTGGAGCTGAACGACGCCATCCGCGAGCTGGCGCGCATCTACAAGGATGCCAACAACTTCCTCTACCTCGGGCGAGGCTACAACTTCCCGTCGGCACTCGAGGGCGCGCTCAAGCTCAAGGAGATCAGCTACATCCACGCCGAGGGGTATCCGGCGGCGGAGATGAAGCACGGGCCGATCGCGCTGATCGACGAAAACATGCCCGTCGTGGTGATCGCGCCGCACGACGCGGTCTACGGCAAGGTCCTCTCCAACATCGAGGAGGTGCGGGCGCGCGGCGGACGGGTCATCGCCGTCGTGACCGACGGGAACGGTGACCTCCGCGACCGCGTGGACCACATCATCCCGGTACCGCAGACGATCGACATGCTCACGCCAGTCCTCACTTCGGTGCCGCTCCAGCTCCTGGCCTACCACATCGCGGTGCTCCGCGGCTGCAACGTGGATCAGCCGCGCAACCTGGCCAAGTCGGTCACCGTCGAATGAGCGGCTTCGAGCGCCTCGCCGGTTTCGCACGCGGCAGAATGAACAGGAAGATCGGGCGACGACCGGTCCCGGCGCCCGCCGTGCGTGTGCATCGCGCGTAATCCCATGCGCATCGTCCTGCAGCGCGTCACGCGGGCGCGGGTCACCATCTCCGGGCGGGTAGCCGGCGAGATCGGGAAAGGCTTTCTCCTCCTCGTCGGTTTTCATCGCGACGACACCGACGACGCCCTCCGGTGGATGGCCGACAAGGTCGTCGGCCTCCGATTGTTCGGGGACGCGGAGGGTCGCATGAACCTCGACCTCGCCGAGGTCGGTGGAGGGCTGCTCGTCGTCAGCCAGTTCACCCTCTACGGCGACTCCTCCCGTGGACGGCGTCCCAGCTTCATCGACGCCGCACCTCCCGAAATCGCGGTGCCGCTCTACGAACGCTTCCTGGCTCTGTTACGGGAGCGGGCGCCGGGGCCGGTCGAGACGGGCGAGTTCGGTGCGATGATGGAGGTCGAGCTGCTGAACGACGGCCCCGTCACCCTCATCCTGGAACGATGACCTCGCCGGGCAACGCGGCGGCGCATGAGGGCGGGACGCCCGCTGACACTGCATCGCGTCACGGGGGGGGAATGCCTCCACTGGTGCTGGCGTCGCGTTCACCTCGCCGCGTCGAGCTGCTACGAATGCTGGGACTCACCTTCGAGACAATCCCCTCGAACGTCGATGAGTCGGTGCGTCCGGGTGAGACCGCGAAGGCGCACGTAGAGCGGCTGGCCCGGGAGAAGGCGTCCTCCGTGGCCCGGCGACGACCGGATGCGCTGGTCATCGGGAGCGATACGGTCGTCGTGCTCGACGAGGAGGTGCTGGGCCAGCCGCGCGACGAGGAAGAGGCGGTCGATATGCTGCTCCGGTTGGCGGGACGGGAACACCGGGTAGAGACCGGCGTCGCAGTAGCCGCCCCGGGCGGTGATATCAGGTCGGCTGTCGAAACCGTGCGCGTCCGATTCCGGGCCTTCGACCGTCGGACCGCCACCGAATACGTGGCCACCGGCGAGCCGCTGGACAAGGCCGGAGCGTACGGCATTCAGGGGTACGGCTCTACCATTGTCGAATCGATTGAAGGCGATTTCTTCGCCGTCATGGGTCTCCCGATCGTCCGGATGATGGAGCTATTCCGCTCGCTCGGCTGGCGGTACGATTTCCGCGGTTTCCAGCCGACGTAGCGGGCACGGGCTTCGCAGTGGAGCCTTGCGTTCGGAACATGTCGGAGGTGCGGCACGACATGGAGACATGGCTCTGATCCTCGCGGGGTCGGCAAAGGTGCCGGCAGGAGCACGCGTTTCATGACCCCGCCGATCCGGATCGCGGTTGCCGGTGCCGGCAATGCACCGCCGGACGAATGCCTCGCCGCGGAGGAGGTCGGTCGGCGCATCGCGGAAGCCGGCGCGGTACTGGTGTGCGGGGGCGGGATGGGCGTCATGGAGGCCGCTGCGCGCGGCGCAGTCGCGGCCGGCGGAATCACGGTCGGGTTACTCCCGGGTCATGACGCCGGCGAGGCCAACGACCACATCCGTATTCCGCTCCCCACGGCCATGGGCGAGGGGCGGAACGTGCTGGTCGCCAGGAGCGCCGACGCGCTCATCGCCATCGGCGGGGAGTGGGGCACGCTCTCGGAGGTCGCGCTGGCGCGGAAGATGGGCGTGCCCGTCGTTCTGCTCAGACCGACGCTGACCCGGCACCTCGGCCTACCCGAGGCCGCTTCACCCGCCGGAGCCGTGGAGATGGCACTCGATGCGGCGCGGGAAGCGCGGCGCACGGCCGGACTGCCGGATGCGAGTGGAGCAGTCAGGTTGAATGCCACGCCGGGGGCAGACGCCCCGGAAATCCCACACCGGTCGGCGTAGCCACCGGTTTCCTGCCACGGGCCGGCGACTCGGCCCCCACACGCCCCGGTGATCGCCACGACATGTTTCCGATGATCCTCGCGTTGGCGACCACCATGGGAAGTGCCGTGCTGCCGGCCTGCCCGGAACCCGTCTCCTATGGGACAATCGTCTCGGGAGCCCAGCGCGCGGCGTCGCCGATCGCCGCACTGGCCACTGGCTACGATCCGGCGGCTATGGTTGCGGAAGCGGAGGAGAGCTGCATCGACACCCACCGTGCCGTGGTCCTGGCGCCCGTCCGACGGGCCGCGCTCGGTGAGGACAAGTTGGCGCACGCGGCTGTTTCTTTTGCGCTCACCACCTCACTGCACGCCTCGGCCAGGATCGTGGGAATGTCGCGTGATCCGGCGCTCGCCGTGGGCGCGGGGGTGGCGGCGCTCGTCGGGGTGGCAAAGGAATGGCGCGACAGGCGCAACGGCGAGGCCTTCGATGTCGCTGACCTCGCCTTCGACGCCCTGGGGATCGCCGTAGGCATGCTCCTCCTGACCAACGTCCGCTGATACCGGAGCAAGCGCGCGGGTCGGGCTCTGGCCACCTGCTGGCGCCCTCACGCCGCTTCGACTAGCTTGACCGTATGGAAACCCTCGTGATCGCGATCCTCTTCGGCGGTACCTTCGGCATCCTCACCTACGCGCTCGTACGGCGGGACCCCACACCGCCGCCCCGGGACGCAGCCGCGCTACGCGCCGAAGTGGACCGCTACCGTGCAGCCATTCGGGCCGGGACGCTCTGCCGCATGTGCAACCGGCCGAACCCGGCCGGGAGCCGCTACTGCATGCATTGTGGGCGACGGCTCGACGACCTCTTGGGCTGACCGCGCGTTCGCACACCGTCTGAGCCTCACACAGCGTCATGCCGCGCCGGCAGACGGCTGCGCGCCGCGCCGCGTTGCGATCATCGTCGGGAGAGTGTTGCGGGCGGGGAATGCCGTCGCCGGTTTCGCCCGCCGCCGCGTGGCGAAGCTCGCGCCCTTGCACGGCCGTCGTGTACTTCTCCCCCGAATACGAAGAGGGGGACCCACCGGTTCCCCCTCATTCGTCACATGGCATATTGCGGGACGACAGCTACGCTGTTCGGGCGCTTTGCTCCGATCACCTGTGCGCGTGGATGATCACACCGGCGGCCCCGGCAGCCCAGAACTCGTCGTCCGTAAGGCCGTGTATGTCATTCATCTGCCTCGTCGGAGGATAGGCCGCGATCCCCGCTTCGCCGTCGTAATGCATGACCGACCCATCCGTGTTCGTACGGGCGATCCATACATAGTCGGGATCCGGCGCCCAAACCCCGAAATTGCCGGCGGAGGCCGTCCAGGCGAACGGCTTCCCGGTCGCCCGCAGGTTCTCAGCCGTCCACGTCCCACCGCTCTTCGTGAACCTGAAGGTGCCGCCGGAGCCCCCGACTGCCCACGCTTCCTCTTCGGAAGTCACCCAGACATCCAGGAAGCTGATGCTGCCCACGCCGGTGTTCTGTATCTCGATCCCGTTGTCGTTATTCCAGCGGGCCACCCGTCCCGATTGGAGGGCGATCCAGACGTTGGCGCCAGACGACCCATGGATGCTGTTGGGCGTGAAGCCCAGGTCGCCGAGTTTGGTCCACGCCGACCATGAATCGCTGACTCTGGTCGTTCTGTACAGGTAACCGGGTTGGCCCGCGCCCGTGGACACGACCACGAAAACGGTGTCACCGTCCGACGTGCCCCACACACCGCGCCCGTCCCAGGCGGAGTCGGGGGGCAAACCGGTCATGTGAGACTGCCAGCTATCGCCATCGTAATAAATGAAGGTCTTGCCGCTCCCCACGACCCAGATGTTGTCCTCCCCCGATGCCCAGACTTTCCGTAGCGTTTCGCTTCCCGCGCCGGGGATCTGCGCGGGCGTCGACCACGAAGAGCCGTTGTAGATCGTGTGGCTCCCGCCGCTTCCGACAACGATGACTGAGGTCTCCGAGACCGCCCACACGGCGTTCCAGGTCGAGCTTCCGACCTTCACCGTGTCGGCCACGAGCACTCCCTGCTCGTTGGGAATGGCTCCCTGGACCAGGAGGCCGAACGAGAACCCGGTCACGCCCGGGTCTGCGCTCAGGTCGAATTGCCAGTGCTTCTTGGCGGTCGTCTGGAGAGGATCGAGCGTATCGGCGTACAGGAAGTACGGCTGCCCGGACGCGGTGAACGCAGACGTGCCGTCGGGATTGCCTACGACGACTTCATTGTCCGGGAGCTGCTCGAAAAATACGCGAATCCCGCCCTCGGCGGGCGGTAGGTCGAGCGCGGTCCCGAGGCGCTGCAGCATGCGATTGGTCACCGAGACGCCGTAGATGGTGACGACGTCGCCGGTGCGTGAGACCGAGTCGTTCGCCACCTGGAGGTACGTGCCCTGGCCTCCCACGATCAACGGGGCTTCGCCCTTGTACGACATGCCGCCGGTGGGCTGGCAGGAGAACGACACCCGCGGCTCGACATCGACGGTGCACGACAGCGCCTGGACCACACTCGTCGGATTCGAAGGCCCGGGTGCATCGGGCAAGGGTGAGTTTTCGAATTGAAACAGGTGGCCCGGGTCGTTCGCGCAGGAGGCGAGTGCCAGGGCAGAACATGCAACCATGGCGATTCGGACGGTCATGGTCCGCACTCGGATCATGAGGTTGGCGTGGCGTGGCCTGCCAGCCGAATCGCGCTGGGACCGTGACCGGGCCGGGGCTAGGAGGTCAACGCAGCAATTGCAGCAATGTTAATGACCGCGCATTCCCGGTGCAAGACTTTTTTTGCGGGTGTGCATCGGTTTCCCTACCCGGGCGCGGGCCGACCTTCGGTCCGGGATTCGTTTCTGGAACGCAAAAAAAGGGGGTGCCTCGCAGCACCCCCTTTTTCCTTGTTCGGCGACCCCGGGGTCGCACCGTTTTCCGTTTTATCTGAGCCTCCGCGCAGCGGCGGAGCTTGCCGGGGCGACCGGCCCGCCGCTTCAGCCGGCGCGGGCCTGGTCGAACTTCCGCCCGACGACGTCCCAGTTGACCACGTCCCACCAGGCGTTCACGTAGTCGGGTCGGCGGTTCTGGTACTTCAGGTAGTAGGCGTGCTCCCACACGTCCAGTCCGAGGATTGGCCGGAGTCCCTCCATCAGCGGGCTGTCCTGGTTGGCCGTAGAGATGACCTGGAGGTCGCCGCCGCCGTTTACGACCAGCCACGCCCACCCCGATCCGAAACGGGTCAGCGCCGCATTGTTGAACTTCGCCTTGAAGTCGTCGAAGGAGCCGAAGGCGCTGCTGATGGCACCGCCGAGCGCGCCACCCGGCTGCTTCGAGCCGCCCGGCGCCATGATCTCCCAGAAGAGATTGTGATTGATGTAGCCGCCACCGTTGTTGCGGACGGCGGTGCGAATGTCTTCCGGAACGTCGCCGATCCGGCTGATCAGCTCCAGTATGTCGGTGCCCTGGATCTCCGGATGCTTCTCGAGCGCGCCGTTCAGGTTGGTCGTGTACGCCTGATGGTGTTTGGTGTGGTGGATCTCCATCGTGCGCGCGTCAATGATGGGCTCGAGGGCGTCGTAGCTGTAGCCCAGGTCCGGCAACTGATAAGGGTAGGGCATTGCCAACCTCCTGGTTACGGGCTTGCGATCCTGACGTGATTCGCTGCGGTCACCACCTCTTCCCCGACCCTGTCCTCGCCAGCGATCCGCGTCCGAACGGATGATGTTGCGGGGAAGGAACGGTCAGCATATTGGCGCTCGACCGGTGGCGCAAGCCTGCGCGCCTGCCCCCGCGGCTTTCTGTCCGACCCACGCTCGCGGTGCTTCGCCCCGTCGGCGCCAGGCTCGAGGCGCTCGTGGCGACCGTTTGCCCCGGCGACAGGGACCGCGTCGCAAACGCGCATGACCGCGTCCCATTCCGCGCTTGCGACGGCCCCCGCCGGGGCGCATCTTTGCCACGTGCGGCGGGCACCTGCCCCGGCGGCGAGGGTACCACGAGCCGACGAACCTCCCACGCGAAACACACCCACGACAAGGGGAATCATGCCAGCGGTGGAGCGGACCGAGGACAAGCGCAAGGCGCTGGGCGTCGCGATCGCGCAGATCGAGCGGACGTATGGGAAGGGGAGCATCATGCGCATGGGCGTCGACGGCGCCCGGGTGCAGATCGAGGCCATTCCCACGGGTGCCATCAACCTGGACGCCGCGATCGGTATAGGCGGGATCCCGCGGGGCCGCATCAGCGAGATATTCGGCCCGGAGTCCAGCGGCAAGACGACGCTCTGTCTGCACGTTATCGCCAACGCGCAGCGGAAGGGCGGGATCGCCGCGTTCATCGACGCGGAGCACGCGCTGGACATCGAGTACGCCCGCAAGCTCGGCGTCGACGTGGACAACCTCCTCGTGAGCCAGCCAGACACTGGGGAGCAGGCGCTGGAGATCGCCGAGGTGCTGATCCGCAGTGGCGCCGTCGACGTGGTCGTGATCGACTCGGTGGCCGCGCTGGTGCCCCGCGCGGAGATCGAAGGCGAGATGGGCGACTCCCATGTGGGGCTCCAGGCGCGGCTCATGAGCCAGGCGCTGCGCAAGTTGACCGGCGCTGTCAACCGCTCGAGCACCGCCGTGATCTTCACCAACCAGATCCGCGAGAAGATCGGCGTCATGTTCGGGAACCCGGAGACGACGACGGGCGGGCGCGCGCTCAAGTTCTACGCCAGCCTCCGCCTGGACATCCGCCGCGTCGGCGCCATCAAGGACGGGCAGGAGCAGATCGGCAACCGCACCCGCGTCAAGGTGGTGAAGAACAAGACGGCGCCGCCCTTCAAGCAGGCCGAGTTCGACATCATGTTCAACGAGGGGATCAGCCACACCGGCCTTCTCATCGACCTGGGCGTCGATACCGACATCGTGGAGAAGTCCGGTGCATGGTTCTCCTACGGCGACGTGCGACTCGGCCAGGGTCGGGAGAACGCCAAGCTCTACCTCAAGGAGCACCCGGAGCTCGCGTCGGAGATCGAAACCCGCATCCGCGATGCCCTCGGCATCCGCGGCGTGCCCGGCGCCAGCGAGGATCCCGACGTCGTCGACTGAGCCGGGATCCGAACGGCAGAGGGGTGGGGCTGGGGCTAAGGCTGATACGGGAGTTAACGCTCTCTGGCCGTGGGTCCCCGCATGCGCCGGGCGTCTGAGGTAGGAATCCGTCATTCCCGCGACCGCGGCTCGTCGCGCCCTCGCAGAGGCCCCCGCTTCCGCGGGGGCGACGGGCAACATTGACGGTGTCGCACCCCCGCGGTGATCCCCGACCTCCGCCTTCGCGGGGTGACGTTCTTCCCCATGGACGACGCATGGCGATCACGGGACGCGGTGCCCCGACCACCGTTGTTCCCGCCGAGACTGCCGGCCATGGTCCGCACGCGCGGGGGCGACGGGCAACATTGACGGTGTCGCGCCCCCGCGGTGATCCCCGACCCCCGCCTTCGCGGGGTGACGTTCTTCCCCACAGACGACGCATTGCAATCGCGGGACGCGGTGCCCCGACCACCGTTGTTCCCGCCGAGACTGCCTGCCATGGTCCGCACGCGCGAGGGCGACGGGCAACATTGACGGTATCGCGCCCCGCAGGGATCCCCGACCTACTTCTTCGCCGGGTGACGTTCTTCCCCATGGACGACGCATGGCGATCGCGGGACGCGGTGACCCGACCGCCGTCGCTTCCCGCCGGGGCCGCCGGCTATCCTCCCCGCACGTTGCCACCCTCCGCGAACGTATTGGCCCCAGCCATGGCCCTCGCCTCAGCCGTACGCCGTAGTCGTAACTCTCGTACCTGTCGCAAAGCTGGCCGGAGCTTCGTATATTATCGGGCTGACGATTGAGCAGCATGCCCGGTCACCCGACGCTACGCGGTATGAAGGCCTCCGACGTTCGACAGAGATTCCTCGACTATTTCGCGCGCCACGGGCACACCGTCCGGCCGAGCTCCAGCCTCGTGCCGGCGGACGACCCGACGCTCCTGTTCACGAACGCCGGCATGGTCCAGTTCAAGCGGGTGTTCCTCGGCGAGGAGAAGCCGGGTTTCACGCGGGCGGCGACGTCGCAGAAGTGCCTGCGTGTGAGCGGCAAGCACAACGACCTGGAAGAGGTGGGCGTCACGGCGAGGCACCACACCTTTTTCGAGATGCTCGGCAACTTCTCCTTCGGCGACTACTTCAAGCGCGACGCCATCGCGTACGCGTGGGAGCTGATGACGAAGGAGTACGGGCTCCCGCGGGAGCGGCTGTGGGCCACAGTCCATTACTCGGACGACGAGGCCGCGGCGCTCTGGTCGGAGATCGCGGGGCTCCCGCCGCACCGGATCTTCCGCCTCGGTGACAAGGACAACTTCTGGCAGATGGGCGAGACGGGCCCGTGCGGTCCGTGCTCGGAGCTGCACTACGACATGCGGCCAGCGTCAGCGGGCGGTGGCACCAATGTCGATCTGGACGCCTTCCTCGCCCTCGGGCAGAGGGGCGAGTTCCTGGAGCTGTGGAACCTCGTCTTCATGCAGTTCGACAGGCAGGCGGACGGCGAGCTGCTCCCGCTCCCGGCGCCATCGATCGACACGGGCGCGGGGCTCGAGCGCGTCGCCAGCGTCCTCCAGGGCGTCCTCTCCAACTACGACACCGACCTTTTCACGCCTCTCATCGCACGGGCGGCAGACGAAATCGGACGCGAGTATCGGGCGGACACGCCGGAGGGCGTGTCGTTCCGGGTGCTGGCGGACCATGCCCGGGCCGTGGCGTTCCTGCTGGCGGACGGCGTGTTCCCGTCCAACGAGGGGCGAGGCTACGTACTGCGCCGGATCCTGCGACGGGCCGTGCGCCACGCCTGGCTCCT
>DATMSC010000582.1:0-1795 GCA_035565595.1 Longimicrobiales bacterium
GGCGTCCATGGGTGCCGGGATCTACGTTTCTGCGGATCCCCGGTGTCACACCACGTGCGGCGAGTCGCCATTAGCGCCGTCGCCCCGAGAGGGAGGTCGTGCATGGCCCTGATCATCGTGCTCGTCGTGGTCGCGGTGCTCGTACTCTTCGTGATCACGGCGTACAACAAGCTGGTGCGCCTGCGCCAGCGGTTCATGAACGCGTTCGCGCAGATCGACGTGCAACTGAAGCGCCGATACGACCTGATACCGAATCTGGTCGAGACCGCGAAGGCGTACATGAAGCACGAGCGCGAGACGCTGGAAGCGGTGATCGCGGCGAGGAACACGGCGCGGGCAGCCGAGCAGCGGGCGGCGGCGAATCCGGGCGACGCGAGCGCGGTGCAGCAGCTCATGGGCGCGGAGGGTGCGCTCACGGGGCTGCTCACGCGTTTCTTCGCGCTCTCCGAGGCGTACCCGGATCTCAAGGCGAATCAGAACATGATGCAGCTCACCGAGGAGCTGTCATCGACGGAGAACCGCATCGCCTTCGCGCGCCAGGCTTACAACGACGCGGTCATGCAGTACAACACCACGCGCGAGACCTTTCCGACGAATCTGATCGCGAACACCTTCAACTTCCAGGAAGCGCCGCTCTTCATCGTGGAGGACGAGAAGGAGCGGGAAGCGCCGCGGGTGTCCTTCTCGTAGTCCGCGCGGAGCGCGTCAATGGACTTTTTCCAGGCGCAGGAGTCGGCGCGCGCCCGATCCCGCGTGCTGGTCGCGCTCTTCCTCGGGGCGGTGGTCGCGATCATCGTCACCGTGTACGTGGTCATCCAGATCGTGCTCGCCGCCACGGGTGGTATGGCGCCAGGCTTCTACCCGGAGCTGTTCGCCGTTGTCGCGATAGGCACCTCGCTCCTGATCGCCGGGGGTAGCGGCTTCCGCACGCTCCAGCTCCGTTCCGGCGGGGCCAGCGTCGCGGAGATGCTGGGCGGGCGGCGAGTCTCTCCCGACACGCGGGACATTGCCGAGCGGCGCCTGCTCAACGTCGTCGAGGAGATGGCGATCGCCTCCGGGATGCCGGTGCCTGCGGTCTTCGTGCTCGACGCCGAGCAGGGGATCAACGCCTTCGCGGCCGGCTACACGATCCACGACGCGGCGGTCGCCGTGACCCGCGGCACGCTGGAGCGGCTGGACCGCGACGAGCTGCAGGGCGTCATCGCCCACGAGTTCAGCCACATCCTGAACGGCGACATGCGGCTGAACGTCCGGCTGATCGGGCTGCTCTTCGGGATCCTCCTCCTGTCGGTGGTCGGCCGCGGGCTGCTGCGCGGCGCGGCTTACGGGGGACGTGGGCGGAAGGGAGGCGGGGGGCAGGTCGCGCTGATCGGGCTCGCGCTCACGCTCCTCGGCTTCGTCGGCGTATTCTTCGGCCGGCTGATCAAGGCTGCCGTGTCCCGGCAGCGCGAGTTCCTCGCCGATGCCGCAGCGGTCCAGTTCACGCGCAATCCGGGCGGGCTCGCGGACGCGCTGAAGAAGATCGGCGGGGCGACGGCGAGGGGAGGGTCGCTGGTGCGGAACCACCACGCCGAGGAGCTCAGCCACCTCTTTTTCGCCGAAGGGGTGCAGCGCGCTTTCGCCGGCGGTGCGCTCAGCACGCACCCCCCGCTCGACGAGCGCATCCGCCGCATCGAGCCGAACTGGGACGGGAAGTACATCGCCGATGGATCCGCGGTCGACGCGGCGGCCACCGCTCCCGGTGGTCGGGATCGACGGAGCGCGGTGCCCGCTCCCGGAGCGGCAGCCGCGTTCG
>DATMSC010000583.1:0-12976 GCA_035565595.1 Longimicrobiales bacterium
GCAACGTCGCCCGCCTCCTGGGCGGCAACATCACCGTGGACAGCGAAGTGGGGAGAGGCTCCACCTTCACGCTCTGGCTCCCGGAGGATACGGCCACCCAGGCGCAGCCGAGGGCGGCCGCCTGACGTGCGGGGCACCGCCATTCCTGTCCGGCACCTCGCCCACACCTCAATCTGCCCGCAGCGCCGCCGCCGTCTCACGTTCCATTCCCAAAAGTCCACGTCCACCAACCTGCAATGCTATTGCAATGGAGGAGCTGCGCCGCTGGCCCGCCCGGCGCATCCGTATCCCGCACCGAGCCGAACGCATCCGCGACGTGGGCGGACGGATGTCGCGCTATTGACGTCCTGCGCCCGGGAAGTCCATCCTACCCCTTCGCAACCCGACTAGCCTGGCGGCCGCCGGGCGCCCGGGCGCCGGCGCGCAATCGGCCATCCACATTCGAGGGGGAAACCGACGTGACGACACCCGCGCGACTCCCCAGGCACGTCTTCGGCGCGGCTTTCATGACCGCCGCCGCCCTGGTGAGCGCGGGTGCCGTCGCGGGCGGTCTGGCCACGCACGGCGGCGAATTCGAATCGCCGGCGTTTCCCAACGACCCTGCTGCCACGGCACTGGCCAGCGTCGCCGCTCGTTCGGCAGGTCCCTCGCGCGGACTCGATCCGGCGGCTACGATCGCCGCCAGACCAGCCAGCGCCCCGGCATACTCCTCCCCGGCGGGCGCGCCATCTCCGCAGTACCCGTTCTACCCCTACGACGGGAGCATCACCTTCGTCCGGATCCGGACGCAGGGCTATTTCTCACGCGGGCGAGGCGGCTGGTCGCACGACTACCCGGACGCCGAGATCAACCTGTTCCGGATCGTGAGCGAGATCTCGAAGGTGCCCGTCCGGCTCGTGCCGACCGGCGGCAACGTCCTGACCTTCGACGACCCGCGGCTCGCACTCTTTCCCCTCGCGTACGTTTCCGAGCCTGGTGACTGGCAGACCTCGCCCCGGGAAGCCGCCGCGCTCCGCGACTACCTCCTGCGTGGCGGATTCGTCATATTCGACGACTTCTTCCTCCGTGAAATGGACAATCTGCGCACGCAGATGAAGGTGGCTTTCCCGGAGCTCGACTTCATGCCCATGGACGGGACCGAGCCGATCTGGAGCACATATTTCTCCATAGATCCGTTGAAGGTCGACCTCCAGGGTCCGCAGAAGAATGGCACACCGACCTTCTACGCGCTCTACGAAGACAACGATCCGGGTAAGCGCATGCTCGCCATCGCCAACGCCGGCGCGGATATCGGCGACCTGTGGGAGTGGGCCGCCGAAGGCCTCTTCCCGGTGGACCCGACCAACGTGGCGTTTCAGATCGGCGTCAATTACCTGATGTACGCTCTGACGCACTGACGCGTGCACGACACCGGCCGCACGCGCTCACCGACATGGGCTGCCGCCGGAAGACGGGATTCGCCGTCGAGAAACATTGTGCGCCAGGGATTTCCCAGCGGGCCGGCGTCGCGCCGCACGCCGGTCGGATCCCCGCCGCAAGTAACGTGTAATCCTGTGGTTGGAACCGAAATGGACAATGCGTGTCCGGAATCCGGGGTCAACGGTCCCGGAAGCGAGGCCGAAGCCATTATCATCCTTAACCTTAGCCCAGGGACCAGCCCTGTCTCCACGGAGGCCGACCGATGAGGCGACCCGTACTGTTGCTCGCACTCGCTGGCACTGTCATCGCAACCGCCTGCGGCGGCCCGGACCGGGCCGATCCGTTCACCTACGACGACATCCGGCCGCTCGACGGCCCGGTCTCCCTCAACAAGGAGGACTACCCGGTCTTCCCGAGACCGGACGAAGGTGCTGATCCCTCCGTACCGGCCGAGCTGGGTGGCGCCGGCTTCACCGGTGAGGGGTGGGAGACCAACCTCGATTTCGATTTCATCGGCGATCCCCGCGCGCTGAAGGGCGGCCTACTGCGCGACGCGATCTCGACCTTCCCGGGCACGCTCCGCATCGAAGGCCCGGAGTCGAATACGGCGTTCAACTACGCGATGCAGAGCCTGGTCTACGAGTCGCTCCTGTCGCTGCACCCGACCACGCTCGAATACATTCCGGCGCTCGCCACACACTGGCAGATCTCGGATGACGGAATGACGTTCAGGTTCCGGATCGATCCGAACGCCCGTTTCTCCGATGGCACGCCGGTGACCGCGGAAGATGTCGTCGCGACGTGGGACTTCCTCATGGATCCCGGTCTGCAGGCGCCGGCCAACGAGCTCACCTTCGGGAAGTTCGAGCGTCCCGTCGCCGAGAGCCGATACATCGTCCGCGTTCAGGCCAAGGACCTCAACTGGCGCAATTTCCTCTATTTCTCGGGGATGGCCATTCTGCCGGCTCACATCCTGGCCGAGGTCGACGGCGCCAGGTACCTGCAGGAGTACAACTTCAAGCTGCTCCCCGGTTCGGGACCGTACACGCTCGAGGAGTCCGACATCAATCGCGGCAACTCGATCACGCTGCGGAAGCGCAACGACTACTGGGCGGCCGACTACCGCCGCAATGTCGGCCTCTACAACTTCTCCGAGCTGCGCTATTCGGTCGTGCGCGACCGCAATCTCGAGTTCGAAATGTTCAAGCGCGGCGACCTGGATTACTACCTGGTCAACCGCGCGCAGATGTGGGCCGAGGAGCTGGACTTCGACCGCGTCCAGCAGGGCCTCATCCAGAAACGGATGATCTACAACCACAGCCCGAACGGGATCCAGGGGATCGCTTTCAACACCCGACGGGCTCCTTTCGATGACATCCGCGTCCGCAAGGCGCTCTTCCATCTCTTCAACCGCGAGCTGATGGTCGAGACGCTGATGTACGGCGCGTACGAGCTCCAGCACTCGTATTACGCCGGCAGCGTCTACGAGAACCCGGACAACCCGCGGGTCCTCTACAACCCGGAGGAGGCGCTGCGGCTGCTCACCGAGGCCGGCTACGAGCGCAACGCCCAGGGCCGTCTCGTGCGGAACGGGCAGCCGCTCGATCTCGAGCTGATCTACAGTGATCAGACCGCCGAGCGCTACCTGACCGTGTACCAGGAAGATCTGCGACGTGTCGGGATCAATCTCAACCTGCGTCTCGTCACGCCCGAGACGCTCTTCCGTCTGGTGATGGAACGGCAGTTCGGGATGGTCACTCTGGCCTGGGGCGGGCTCCTTTTCCCGAACCCGGAAACGTCGTTCCACTCGTCGCTGGCCGACCCGAACAACACCAACAATATCACGGGCTTCAAGAGCGCGCGGCTCGACGAGCTGGCCGCAGCGTACGACGTGATGTTCGACGTCGAGGACCGGGTAGCCGCCATCCGCGAGATCGATGGAATCCTCGCCAGCGAGTTCCACTACATCCTGGAGTGGTACGCGCCGTACCAGCGGATCGTGTACTGGAACAAGTTTGGCCACCCGGAGAGCTACATCTCACGCGTTGGCGACTACTCTGACATCGCGTCGATGTGGTGGATCGATCCGGGCAAGGCGGATCAGGCGAGGCGAGGCATGGGCGATCCCTCGGTCCGCATGGAGGTCGGTGAGACCGAGGTCCGCTACTGGCTCGACTACGCGCGCGCCGAGGAGCAGACCGCCGCCCGATGACGAGTTACTTCATTCGAAGGCTGCTGCTCGTGATCCCCACCTTCCTGGGGATCACGCTGGCAGTCTTTACGATCATGCATTTCGTGCCGGGCGGCCCCGTCGAGCGGCAGATCATGCAGTTCCGCATGGCCGCCGCGCAGGAGGGCGGCGCCGGCGCCGCAGCGGGCATGAGCGCGGGCGCCGACATCCCGGAAGCGGCGCTCGAGGAAATGCGCCGCTTCTACGGCTTCGACAAGCCCGTCCACATCCGTTACCTGAACTGGCTGAAGAACGTCGTCCGGTTCGACCTCGGGCAGTCGTACATCTTCTACCAGCCCGTCTGGGAGGTCATCAAGTCGCGGTTCCCGGTCTCGATCTTCCTCGGGCTGACCGGGTTCCTCCTCGGCTATACGGTCTGTATCCCGCTCGGCGTGCTCAAGGCGGTACGCCACGGGAGCAGATTCGACTTCATCAGCAGCTTCACCGTCTTCCTGGGATATTCCATCCCGGGTTGGGCGCTCGGGACCGCGCTCCTCGTCCTGTTCGGCGGCGGCAGCTTCTGGAGCCTGTTCCCACTGGGCGGATTTCGCCCCGACAACTGGGAGTACCTGAGTTTCTTCCAGAAGGTCGTCACGCAGGCCCATCACATGGTCCTGCCGGTGATCTGCTACATGATCGGCTCTTTCGCGACGCTCACGATCCTGACCAAGAACTCCGTCATGGAGAACCTCGGCCAGGACTACGTCCGGACCGCGTTCGCCAAGGGACTCTCCGAGCGCAGGGTCATCTTCGTCCACACGCTGCGCAACTCGCTGATCCCCATCGCGACCGGTCTCGGCCACGTGTTCAGCCTGATCCTGGCCGGGTCGTTCCTCATTGAGAAGGTGTTCAACATCGACGGGATGGGATACCTGGGTTATACGGCGATCCTGCAGCGGGACTATCCCGTGGCCCTCGGCATCCTGACCATCTCCAGTCTGCTCATGCTGCTGGGGAACATCCTGTCCGACGTGATCTACGTCATCGTCGACCCGCGCATCCGGTTCAAATGACGCAGGCAGTTCTCACGCAGACCCCGGGCGTCGCCGCACCGGAACCGGTTGCCGCGCCCAAGCCGGCCTCCCTGTTCCGCAAGCGGCTCAGGAAGTTCCGCTCGATGAAGCGGGGATACTACTCGTTCCTCGTCATCCTCGGTGCCTATATCGCTTCGTTCGCCCTGCCGGTGCTGGTCAACAACAAGCCGCTCATCATGCGGTACGAGGGCGAGTTCTACTTCCCGTTCTTCAGCTATTACGAGGCCTCCACCTTCGGCCAGGCGGCCATTGGAGAACCGGACTATCGCGCCCTGGCCAGGCGCTTCGAGGAAGAGGACCGGGGCAACTGGGCGCTCATGCCGCCGTATCCGTACAGCCCCCGCGAGTCCGTGCTCGACCAGGCCGGTGCGCCGCCGCATCCGCCGTCGCGGGAGCACATCTTCGGCACCGACGACCGCGGCCGTGACGTCTTCGCGCGCCTGGCCTATGGCTTCAACATTTCGATCACCTTTGCCATGCTGGTGCTCGTGATCGCGTACGCGATCGGGATCACCGTCGGCGCGGCGCTGGGCTATTTCAGCGGAAAGCTCGACATCCTGGGGCAGCGCTTCATCGAGATCTGGTCGTCGCTACCGTTCCTGTACACGATCATGATCCTCAGCTCGATCGTCGTGCCGATCTACCTCCCTGAGCGGCACCAGCTCCTGCAACCGTCGTTCTGGCTGCTCATCGGAATCCTCGCGGCCTTCGAGTGGATGGGGATCACCTTCTACGTGCGCGGTGAGTTCTACCGCGAAAAGGCAAAGGACTACGTGAGCGCGGCGCTCGCCATGGGCGCGTCGCACCTCTCCATCATGTTCCGGCACATCCTGCCGAACGCGCTCACGCCCGTGGTTTCGTTCGCGCCGTTCGCGATCGTCGCCAACATCGGCGCGCTGGTCGCGCTGGACTTCCTCGGCTTCGGCCTCCCCGCACCCACGCCGAGCTGGGGCGAGTTGATCGGCCAGGGGATGGAGAACCTCACCAAGTGGTGGCTGGTCTTCTTCCCGCTGGGCGCAGTGTTCCTGACGCTCCTGCTGATCGTGTTCATCGGCGAAGCGGTGCGGCAGGCGTTCGATCCGAAGGAGTTTTCGCGGCTGCGGTAGCACGCGCCGCATGAGGCAGTAGTAAGCAATAGATGAATCGCGAACCCCTGCTCAGGATCCGGGGCCTCCGGACGTACTTCCACACCGAGGCCGGCACCGCACGCGCCGTGGACGGCGTGGACCTCGACATCTACCCCGGCGAAGTGCTCGGGCTGGTGGGTGAGTCGGGCTCCGGCAAGAGCGTGACCGCGCTGAGCATACTCCGGCTCATCCCGAATCCGCCCGGCGAGATCGTGTCCGGCTCCATCGAGTTCGGCGGGCGCGATCTGCTGAAGCTCTCCTGGCCGGAGATCAGGAAGATCCGCGGCGCCGAGATCAGCATGATCTTCCAGGAGCCGATGACGTCGCTGAATCCGGTCTTCACGGTGGGAATGCAGATCACCGAGATGATCCGGCAACATCGGCACTGCTCGAAGCAGGAAGCGCATGACCGCGGCGTCGAAATGCTGAGACAGGTGGGCATCCCGAATCCGGAGCGGCGGATGAATGACTATCCCCACCAATTCTCCGGCGGGATGCGTCAACGCGTCATGATCGCCATGGCGCTCGCGTGCGATCCGTCGCTCCTGATCGCGGACGAGCCCACAACCGCGCTCGACGTGACGATCCAAGCGCAGATCCTGGAGTTGATGCTCAGTCTGCGGGAAAAGCGCCCCGACGCCGCGATCCTGCTCATCACCCACAATCTCGCGGTGGTCGCCGAGACGTGCGATCGCGTCGCCGTCATGTACGGCGGCAAGATCCAGGAGCTGGCGCCGGTGCGCGAGCTGTTCAGGAACCCGCTGCACCCGTACACGCGTGGCCTGCTCGCTTCGCTCCCATCGGTCGACCACAAGGCCGACCGGCTCCATGCGATCCCCGGCAACGTGCCGAACATCCATCAGCTCCCCGCGGGCTGCAAGTTCGTAACACGCTGCTCGGAGCGGCTCGAGCGATGCGTGACCGTCGAACCGGAGCTGGTGGAGGTCTCACCCGACCACTGGGTGCGCTGCCACGTAGCCGCACCCGTCGCGCTGACCGCCGGACCGGTGGCTGCGGGCGCGGGAGGTGTGCAGTGAGCATCCAGGTCGAAACCCGCGCGACCACTGCCGGCACCGGGAGCCGGGCGCCGGAAAAGATCCTGGAAGTTCGCAACCTCCACGTGGACTACCCGGTCTTCGGCGGTGTCCTCCTTCGCCGGATCGCCGGCATTCGCGCCGTGGAAGGTGTCAGTTTCGACGTCCACCGCGGTGAGACGCTGGGCATCGTCGGCGAGTCGGGATGCGGGAAGAGCACAGTCGGCCGCGCGATCATCAACGTACTCGGCGCGATGGTTCACGGCGTACGCGTCGAAGGCGAGGTCCTGTATCACACGAGCGACGGCGTCGTCGACCTGCTGAAGCTCTCACCCCCGGCGATGCGGAAGTACCGGGCCGAAATCCAGATGGTGTTCCAGGACCCGTACTCCTCGCTGAACCCGCGGATGACGGTGAGCCAGATCATCGAGGAGCCGCTCCGCATACACACATCCATGACCGCGGCGGCACGGCGCGAACGTGCCGCCTGGCTCCTGGACAAGGTCGGCCTCTCCGCCGAGCACGCCAACCGGTACCCGCATGAGTTCTCTGGCGGGCAGCGCCAGCGAATCGGAATCGCGCGGGCGCTGGCCACGAACCCTCGCCTCGTCATCGCGGACGAGCCGGTGAGCGCTCTGGATGTCTCCATCCAGGCGCAGGTGATCAACCTGCTCCAGGACCTGCAGGAGGAGTTCGACCTCTCGTACATCTTCATTGCTCACGATCTGTCGGTCGTGCGGCACATCTCCGATCGCATCGCGGTGATGTACCTCGGCCAGGTCGTCGAGCTGGGAGATTCCGAGCAGGTCTACACGGATCCGCGGCACCCGTACACCCGCGCACTCCTTTCCGCAGTGCCTCGACCCGATCCCGACGGCAGGCGCGATGGGCGCATCCGCCTCGCCGGCGACGTGCCGGATCCCATGAACAAACCGTCGGGGTGCGCGTTCCGCACACGCTGCCCCATGGCACGCCCGAGTTGCGCCGAAGAGGGCCCCACCCTCGAGGAACGCGACGGCCGGGCCGTCGCCTGTCCGTGGGTGTGACGGCTCGCGGGCGTGCTCAGCACTTCCCGGACGCTATTGCGTAGGGGAAACTCACCGTCACATTTTGTGTCAATCATGGAGATCGACACTGTCCATCGGGGCCGGCGGTCGACCCGGCATCGATCGGCGCTGCCGACGGGGGGGGCGCGTGGCGTGGCAGCCGCTGCCCTCGTCTTCCTCGCAAACCTCACCGCGTGCGCCGGAGATCCCGAGCGCGAGTCGCTGGGTGGCGTCGCTATCGTGGAGAGATTGGCGATCGGCGCCGCAATCGGCGACGCGAGCGAGGAGTTCGGCCACCTGGTCGATGTCCGCTCCGCTGATGACGGCTCGATCTTTGTCCTGGACGTCCAGGGTCCGACCATCCGCTGGTACGGCCCGGATGGCGCCCTGCGCGGCGAGATAGCCTCGACCGGCGAGGGTCCAGGCGAGCTGGCTTCGGCGACGGCGATCGCCGTCTACGACAGCCGGCGTCTGGCCGTCGTGGATCCCGACAACGGCCGCATCAGCCTGTACAGGTTCGGCGACGATGGCCTCGCGTACGACAGCCAGATCGCGCAGGGGCTGTCCGCCTTCAACACAGGCGGCCGCTCGGTCTGTTCGATAGGCGACCGCCTGTTCCTGCGCGAGCTGCGCGACGACCTTCTGATCCACGAGCTGGATGCCACCGGCCGAATCGTCCGGTCGTTCGAAGCCGCGACTTCGACCTCGGACGACGAGTTCGGACCCTACGCCGACATCGTGGCGCCGCAACTCAACGCCGGCCACCTGCTGTGCCTCGAGGAGCCCGGCATGATCGTCTCGATGAGCCGGTATCTCCCGACGGTTCGCGCATTCACCCCTGACGGTTCGCTTCTCTGGGAAACCGAGCTCACGAACTTCCGGCCGTGGCGCATCACCGCCACCCCGGAAGCCGGTGTCACCTACCAGGTCGATCCGATCAACGGGTCGCATCTCGGAGTGAGCATCAGCCGGTGGGACCGCACGAATCTCCTCCTCCAATACGCCGTTTCACCCCGTCCCGGGATGCCCGAGGACCGCGACTACTTCGCCATCGAGTCCAGGGTGATCTCCATCGCCTCCGGACGCGATGTCGGCTGGCTGGACGGTTTGCCTCTCGTTGTGGAAACATCCGGCAACCGCCTCTATTCCTTCGAGAATCGCCCATTCCCGCGTGTCCGCGTCCTCGAACGAAGTGAGTGACAGGAACCCGGGTGTCACGGGCGACGCAGTGAAGAAGGCCAGCGGCCGCAACTGGGACGAGTGGCGATCATACCTCGACTCAATGGGCGCGGCCGAGCTGGACCACAAGGGCATTGTCGCGCTGCTCCGCGCCGAGCCGGGCGTACCGGGCGAGTGGTGGTGCCAGACCATAGCCGTGGGATACGAGAAGCTGACCGGCAGGCGAGTTCTCGGGCAGACCGCCCACGCCGGATTTCAGGTGGGCGTGCGGCGCACGCTACAGGCGCCGGTCGACCGGATCTGGGCGATCCTCACCTCGCCGGAAGGCTTGCCCACATGGCTCGGCGATCCGGTGGAGTGGCGCCTCGAGGAAGGCACCCGGTATCGACTCCGTGACGGCACGACCGGCGAGATCCGGGTGCTGCGCCCGAATCAGCGTGCTCGCCTCACTTTCCACCCGCCCCGGTGGCAACGCCCGTCGACCATTCAGATCCGGCTCGATCCCGCGGACGGCAGGACCGTCGTCTCCTTCGACGAGGAGAGGCTTCCCGGAAGCCACGAGCGCGCCGAGCGGCGCGCCCACTTCACTGCCGCCCTGAATGCGATCGACATCATGGCCCGCAATGACTGAGCACAACGCCGCAAGCTCGCCCCGCTACGTCGAGGTCCAGCGGTTCACGCAGACCTGGATCCGGTTGCTGGTCATGGGCACGGCCCTGCTCGCGTGGAGCATCGCCTTCGTCCAGCTCTTACTCGACCGCCCCGTCGGCAACAATCCCGCGAATGACGTTGTGGTCGTTCTGGCCTGGCTCATCATCGGCGTGGCGATGCCCGCGTTCTTCGCCAGCATGAAGCTCCGGATCGAGGTCCGGGAGCATGCGATCTGCGTCCGCTTCTTCCCGTTCCACAGTCATTTCCGCTGCTTCCCGTATGCGGAGCTGCGCAGCCTCTACGCCCGCCGGTACCGCCCTATCCTCGAATACGGCGGCTGGGGGGTGCGGCTGGGCACTTCGGGATGGGCATACAACACGAGCGGCAATCTTGGCGTCCAGCTCGTGCTCAGGAGCGGGAAACGCGTGCTCATCGGTAGCCAGGACCCTGACGCGATCGTCGCGGCCGTCGCGGCAACGGGATGGACGTTCGACGCCGAGCCGGTCCGCGACCGCTGACGACAGACGCAGGCCACGCAAATGCCCCTCTGAGGCGCCGGTCCGTCCATGACCCGCAACCCTTTCACCTTCGGCGGGTACCAGCTCTCACATGAGCGTTGAGACGAGAAAGAAGCCGGCGTTCAATCGCGATAAAGCCTGGCGCGAAGCCCGGGCGCTGATCTGGACGCACAGGCGGACGGTGGTCGTCGGTCTCGCGCTCATGTTCGTCAGTCGGGTGGCCGGGCTCGTCCTCCCGGCCAGCTCCAAGTTCCTCATCGATGACGTGCTTTCCGGCGGCCGTGCAGAGCTGCTCATCCCGCTCGCCGTCGCGGTCGGCCTCGCGACACTGGTCCAGGCCGGGACCGGCTTCGCCCTCTCCCAGGTCGTCTCTGTAACCGCCCAGAAGGCGATAGCAGAGATGCGCCGGGCGGTCCAGGCGCACGTCCTGCGCCTCCCTGTCTCGTATTTCGATTCGACGAAGAGCGGCATCCTGATCTCCCGGATCATGAACGACGCCGAGGGGATCCGGAACCTCGTGGGCACCGGCCTCATCCAGCTCACGGGCGGGCTGGTCACCGCGACCTTCGCCCTCGCCGTGCTCTTCTACGTCAACTGGGCGCTGACGCTCGGGGTGCTCGTCCTGCTCCTCCTCTTCGGCGGCACCATGGCGTACGCGTTCCGGAAGCTGCGCCCCATCTTCCGCGAGCGTGGCGAGATCACCGCGCAGGTCACCGGCCGCCTCGCCGAGACGCTCGGCGGCGTGCGCGTCGTGAAGGTGTACGTGACGGAGAAGCGCGAGCAGCGTGTGTTCGCCAGGGGCGTGCACCGCCTCTTCCGCAACATCGCGCGCACCATCACGGGCACCTCCGCCGTCACCGCGCTCTCGACGCTGATCGTCGGTGCCGTCGGTGTGCTGATCATGGTCTTCGGCGGTCGTGCCATCATGGCCGGCACCATGACGCTGGGCGACCTCGTCCTCTACATCTTCTTCGTGGGAATGATGGCCGCGCCCCTGATCCAGATCGCCTCGATCGGGACGCAGATCACGGAAGCGTTCGCCGGGCTCGACCGCATCCGCGAGATCCGGGAAACCCTGACCGAGGACGACGAGGACCGGAGCCGGGAACCGGTCGCCCACGTCGAAGGCGACATCGAATTCGACGACGTCACCTTCGAATACGAGTCGGGAGTTCCCGTCCTGCGCGGCGTCTCGTTCCGTGCGCCGGCGGGGAGCACCACCGCGCTCGTCGGGCCCAGCGGTGCCGGCAAGACCACCATCATCAATCTCGTCATGGCCTTTGCCCGGCCGAAGTCCGGTCGCGTCCTGGTCGATGGCCGAGACCTGGCCGGCCTGAGGTTGCGCGAGTATCGCAATCACATAGGCGTGGTCCTGCAGGACAACTTCCTCTTCGACGGCACGATCCGCGAGAACATCGCGTTCGCCAATCCGCGGGCAACGGATGCGGAGATCGAGGCCGCCGGCCGCATCGCCCACTGCGATGAGTTCGTGAACAGGTTCGAGAAGCGCTACGACACGGTGGTCGGCGAGCGCGGCGTGAAGCTGTCCGGCGGCCAGCGCCAGCGCGTCGCGATTGCCCGCGCCATTGTCGCGGACCCGCGCATCCTCATCCTCGACGAGGCGACATCGAGCCTGGACAGCGAAAGCGAGGCGCTGATCCGTGACGGGCTCCAGCGCCTGCGGAAGGGGCGCACCACCTTCGTCATCGCCCACCGGTTGTCCACGATCCAGAGCGCCGACCAGATCCTGGTCCTGGACGACGGCCGCGTCGTGGAACGTGGCACGCACGAAGAGCTGCTGGCCGCCGACGGCCTCTATCGCCGCCTCTACGAGCGCCAGCACGGGATCGCGCGCGACACCTTCATCAATCCCGGCGAGGAGCTGGCTCCACTCGACGATACGGAGGAGGATCTGCGGATCGTCGCCCCGGGCAGCCAGCCGCGCTGAACCTCAACTCTCCATCCCGGTCAGCGGAGCGGCGAACGTGGGAGCGGCGACCGGAGCGAGGCGCTGCTCTTCGGGGGCGCTGACGGGCGACGGAAGCGACTCCAGGTAACGGACGAACGCGTCCATGTCCGTGTAATGGGTGCTGTCGACCACGTCGCCATCGAGGAGCATTTCGTAACCGTCACCCCCTTCCGCCAGGAAGGCGTTTACGGTCACCGTGTACGTCTTCCAGTCTTCCACGGGCTCACCGGAATCGAGCGTCAGGGTCACGAGTCGCGCGCCGGCTGGCGCTGCGGGGTCGTACGTGGCGCGCAGTCCACTGAAATGCGCGGCTGCCCTGCCGCCCGTGAGCGCGTGCTCGACCGCCGCCCGGACGGTAGCCCCGGAGAGCTGCAGGAGCACCAGCCTGTTGCCGAACGGAAGGACGCGATACGCATCTTCGTAGCGCACGTCGCCCGCCGGGAGCGATGTCCGGATTCCGCCCGTGTTAATGATCGCGATGTCGGAGTCGAGCGCCGCCCTCTTCGAATCCGCGATGAGGTTCCCCAGCGGAAACTCGCCGGTGCCCCGCTCGAGCGGTCCGGCGAGCGTCGCCACGACGCGGTTCAGCAGCTCCCCGGCCTGGGCCTCGAACTTCGCCATGAGTGCGGCGACGCCCGGGTCCGGATCCACCTCGTCGGCCCACGTCGCCGGTTGGCCCACGAATGTAGCCTCGACGCTGTCGGGTGTGATCCGCTCGAGCTCCACGATGGACAGCCGCGCCCCGTACTCTCCGGATGAGACGATCGGG
>DATMSC010000584.1:0-1561 GCA_035565595.1 Longimicrobiales bacterium
TCCTCGAGGCGGAGGGCGACGACGTCAACCGCTACAAGGCCAGCAAGCAGGCCGACGTGCTCATGCTCTTCTATCTGTTCTCATCGGAGGAGCTGACCGAGCTGTTCCAACACATGGACTATCGATTCGAGCCCGAATGGATCCCGCGCACCATCGACTATTATCTGCGGCGGTCGTCGCACGGCTCCACGCTGAGCTACGTGGTGCATTCGTGGGTGCTCGCGCGCTCCGACCGCGAGGCCGGCTGGCAGTTCTTCCGCCAAGCGCTCCGCGCCGACATCGAAGACATCCAGGGCGGGACGACGCCGGAGGGCATCCACCTCGGCGCGCTCGCCGGCACTGTCGACCTTATCCAGCGCGGATTCACCGGCCTCGTCATGCGCGACGACGTGCTCTGGTTCGACCCCGTGCTCCCGCCCGAACTGGCGGACTTGCGCTTCCGGTTGCGCTATCGCGGGCACTGGCTGTCGATCGACGTCCAGGACGAGAAGCTCACGGTCTCGTGCGACCGCGCGTGGGCGCCGCCGGTGCAGATCGGGTTTCGCGGGGGCGTGCACACGCTCCGGAAGGGCGACGCATTGCAGTTTCCGCTGGCCTGAGGAAGCGCGGTCCGCGGGCTCGTACCGTTCCGTTCATAACCGTCCCCCCGGTACCACCGGTGGGTTGCCGCAGTGCGCGCGGAGCAGAGCGCAGGGACCCGAGGACGGAAGAGTGTTGCAGATCCGCTCTACCGTGTCCATTATCAATACCGTCTCCGTAGTACAGCGTGTCGGCTCGTCCGATCGCGGCCGCAGGCACGAGGTGCCGGATTTGCCGCCGGCTGACCTCGGTATGGCTGCGATCGTCGGCGAGCATTCGGGTCGAAGGCCACGGCGCCAGTTACGGCGGCCGGCCGTCCATCCGGGCGTCGGCTCACCGGGGTCCATGGCACCAGGACGAACGCCGGAGGTTCCTCGTGGACTCCAATACGAATCGGTTGCGCGATGAACTCGAAGCGCTGTACCGCGCCTGCCGCGAGGAGATGTACAAAACCGCATTTGGTGTCCTGAGAAACCACCACGAGGCAGAGGACGCCGTCCAGGTGGTGTTCGCCCGATTGGTCATGCGGCCGGACCGCACGATCGGCAGGGTGAACCCTCAGGCCCGCCGGGCGTACCTGGTTTCTGCGGTCAGGAACGTGGCAATCAGTGTGCTGCGTTCCCGGCGCCGGCTCGTGGACGTGGATACGAGTGCGGTCGACGTTCCCGATGGAAAATTGAGCCCAATGCAAACTGCGGGGCGCAACGCTGCACTGCGGATATTGGATTCCATGATCGCGCGGCTTCCGGTGCGTTGCGCTGAAGTCATGCGAATCATCTGGTTGGAAGGGTTGTCGCATACGGAGATCGCGGCGCGCCTGGGAATCAGCACGAACGCGGTGGAGAAGCAGGTCGCCCGCGCTCGGAGGCGGCTGCGGGAAATGGCGGAATGGCCCGAGGTCCGGGACTGGGTATGGCTCTGGACAGGCCTGTCCTCTGAAGAGGACGGGGGGGGACTCCCCACCCGTAGTCAAGGTTTTCAT
>DATMSC010000585.1:0-2751 GCA_035565595.1 Longimicrobiales bacterium
CGACACCATCATCGGGTGTGCCGACCTCCTGCCCAGCACAATACCCACCCGTCCGGGCGTGGCATCCGGACGCGCAGCAGGTGGATGGAAGCGGCCCCGGAGACTACCGGGCGTTCAGCGGGAGGAGTGGTCCTTGACGAAGAGGTTGAGGGCGGCGCTCACCACTCCGACGAGCAGGGCGCCGAGCAGCGCGGACCAGAATCCGTGCACGTAGAACTCGATACCCAGCGCCGTCGCCAGCGCGCCGGTCAACATCAGCATCAATGCGTTGAGGACGAAGACGAAGAGTCCGAAGGTGACCACGACCAGCGGGATGGTCAGGACCATCAGGATGGGCCGAATGAGCGCGTTGACGACCCCGAACACCACGGCAACGCCGACGAGGCCCGGCCACTCGCCCGTGTATTCGATTCCGGGAACCAGCTCGACGGCTACCCACAGCGACGCCGCCGTGATCGCGAGGCGGAGGAGAAAACGCATGGCGTGAGGATGCAGGCCTGCCACCGGGCAGTCAAGCCCGATGTGGTCTCGCTTGTTGCGATCCGCGGCCGCGGGTAGATTTTCCGAACAGCGGGCGCCGCCCTCTTGCGACGCCCGGCATGGGGCAGGCCGCCAGCAGGTGACATCACCACGTCCAACCGGCCCGAGAGCAGCGCGCCATGAGCTTCGAACTCGCCGACCTGATCACGCTGCTCGATCTCGAGAGACTCGAAGTCAACATCTACCGCGGCTTCAGCAAAGACCTCGGCAGCGGCCGCGTCTTCGGCGGCCAGGTCCTCGCCCAGGCGCTGGTCGCCGCCCGGCACACGGTGGAGGGTGAGCGGAACGCGCATTCGCTCCACGGCTACTTCATCCTCCCGGGCGACCTCGATGCGCCGATCATTTACTTCGTGGACCGGCTCAGGGACGGCCGCAGCTTCACGACCCGGCGGGTGACGGCGATCCAGCACGGACGCGCCATCTTCAACCTCCACGTCTCCTTCCAGGTCACTGAACCCGGCGTCGAGCACCAGATCGATCCGCCGGATGTGCCACCGCCGGAACAGCTCCCGTCGGAGCCGGCAATGGACCTGCGCGCGAGCGACCGCGTTCCCGCGCCCGGGCGGATGGCGTACGCGGGCACGCGCCCGATCGATTTCCGCGCCGTCGAGCAGATCGATCCGTCCGGAACCCGGCGACACCCACCGGTGCGCCACGCCTGGTTCCGCACGATCGGCCGAATACCGGACGATCTGCTCTACCACCAGGCGGTGCTCGCCTACGCGTCCGATTACACGCTGCTCGCGACCGCTCTGCTCCCGCATGGGCTGTCATTCCAGCAGCCGAACCTGCAGATGGCCACCCTCGACCACGCCGTCTGGTACCACCGGCCGGCTCGTGTGGACGAGTGGCTGCTCTACGAAATGAGCAGCCCGGCCGCTGCAAACGCGCGTGCGTTCACGAGAGGTACGATCTACACGCGCGATGGCCAGCTCGTGGCGTCTGTTGCGCAGGAAGGACTGCTCCGCCTGATCTGAGAACAGGCCGCCCACCTACTGGCGCCAACGCTCCGATTTGGCGATCGTTGATTATTACCACCGCGCCACGGCGGCGACGGCGCCGCCGGTCTCGAGGATGATGATGTCCGATTCGTACATCCCCCTGCCCGCGGAGCTGAGCGGGCTTCGCGCGCTTGCAGCCAATCTCCGTTGGGGTTGGCGCGCCTCCACCCGCGATCTGTTCGAGAGCATCGATCCCCGGCTCTGGCACGCTACGGGGCGGAACCCGGTCCGGCTGCTCCGGGAGACGCCGGCGGAGCGGTTCGAGGCGCTGGCGCGTGATCCGGCGTTCGTCGCGGCTGTCGCGGCCGAATCGGCCGACCTCTGGAACTACCTGTCAGAGGAGTCCACGTGGTGGGCGGCGAGGCACTACGACCGCTCGGTGCCCGGCGCCCGCATCGCGTATTTCTCGGCCGAGTTCGCCATCGTCGACTGCCTCCCGATCTTCTCCGGCGGGCTCGGCGTCCTGGCCGGCGATCACCTCAAGTCCGCCAGCGACATGGGCGTCCCGCTCGTGGGAGTCGGGTTGCTCTACCGGGAAGGCTATTTCCGGCAGGAGATCGACGGGGCTGGCCGTCAGCAGGCGCGCTACGTCGCCGTTACGCCTGCGGACCTTCCGATCAGGCGCGAGCGCAACGCAGACGGCACCGATCTCGTGGTCAGCTTCCCGATGCTCGACAGGCGGGTTTCGGCGCGGGTCTGGCGCGCCGATGTCGGCCGCGTAAAGCTCTACCTGCTCGATACGGACATCGAGGCGAACATCCCCGAGGACCGGAACATCACCGACCGCCTCTACGGAGGCGATGGCGAGCACCGTCTGCGCCAGGAGATCGTGCTCGGGATCGGCGGGATGCGCGCGCTCGCGGCGCTCGGCATCACCCCGACCGTCATCCACCTCAACGAGGGACACGCAGCCTTCGCAGCGATCGAACGGGCCCGTCAGGTCGCTGGGGACCAGGGTGGCGCGCTTCGCGCCGCTGCCGGACCGCTGGCCCAGAGTGTCGTCTTCACGACGCACACGCCCGTTCCGGCCGGCCACGACCACTTCCCGCCGGAAATGGTGGACAGGTACCTGGGCGGATACGTCTGGGAGATGCACGAATCGTGGGACGCCTTCTTCGCGCTGGGACAACGCCCGATGCACCGCCCCGACATCTTCTGCATGACGACGCTCGCCATGCGGACTTCCGGTCGGCGCAACGGCGTCAGCCGG
>DATMSC010000586.1:0-7432 GCA_035565595.1 Longimicrobiales bacterium
AAGTGACGCAGCGAGTACAGACCGCCAAAACCGAGCCCAACGAACACCACGTTCGTCACGCCTTGCCTCCTCCCGGGAACCCGACTGGTGCAGCCATGGGATCGAGAGGTGCAACTCGCGTTCCGGCCCCCGTTTCCGGAGCCGGGCCCTGCCTCGCCGATCCTGCCGGGGCACGGTCGGGCGGCCGGGGAACGCTTGTTGCAATCGGGACCCGCAGCCCCCGTGGCCAGGAGTCCGAAAGCAGCGTAGGGAGCAACACCGCCCGCTTCAGTTCGCCAGAGCGAGGCCCGCGCCACCATGCCAACGATCGGCTTCGCGACGGGCCGGTGCTTCCCGGCCGGAGCCACGAGCGCGGTGGCCCCCGGGTCTCCGGCTCTCGCTCGATTCGCGCTGTGCCGGGCACTCCCGGGCGCCGCAATGCTGACCCGACCACGGCCACGGGTCCGCCGCCGACACCACGACACCCATGGAGACTCGTGATGCCCGCGATCACATTGAAGGATCTGCTACGCCACGGGCTCGGCGAAATGTTCGACGCTCAGCGCCAGTTCCTCCCCCTCCTGGATCGCATGGAAGTCGACATTCGCGAGGATTCCTTCCGCGCGCGCATTCGCAGACACCGCGAGGAGACGCTCAACCAGATCGACAACCTCCAGCGCTGCTTCGACCTCCTCGGCACCGACGCGCCGGGAATCGAGTGCGCGGCGGCGCGGGGGCTTGCTGCGGACGTTCGCGGCTTCCGCTCTCAGACCGCCGAGCCGTGGGCGATCGAGGTATACGGTCTCGAAGCGGTCGCCCGGCTGGAGGCGTTCGAGCTGGCGGGACTCGGAGCGCTGGCGAACTACGCGACCGCGACCAGGCACGACGACGTGCTACGTCTCCTGCGCCACAATCTCGCGGAGACGCAACGCATGGCAGACTGGATCGCCGACGCACGTACGGCCCTGTTGCACCGGCTGGAAACCCGCGGGGGCGTACCGTCCATTGCTCGCTGATGCGACAGGACAGGGATGACGTCCGCCGCATCCGTCGGCACGGTCCAGGCTTGCGGGCGGGCGCCCCGGCAGCGCCGGGTACGCCTCTTGCCGCTCCAGCAACGCGGGGTGGAACACCACGCCGAGGAGACCGCATGGCCGACTACGAACCCGTGCTGCGTACCCCGGATCTCGGGCCGGGTGAGGTGCGGGAGGTCCAGGCGCACGGGAGGACGCTGGCGGTGACCAACATCGGCCAGACGTACTATGCGGTCGACGCCATCTGCCCCGACGACGGCACGAACCTCGCCCGTGACGGCCGCCTCGAGGATGTCGACTTCGTCTGTCCCGTCGATGGCGCCCGCTTCGACGCGCGGACGGGGCGGCGCACCTCCACCCGCGACGGTGCGGACCTCAGCCGGTATGCCATCCGCGTGGTCGAGAACGTCGTGCTCGTCGGTCCGCCCATCGCCGGCCGCCGCGACGCGGCGGCGTGAGAGGCCAACCCCGGAACTCCCCCTCCCGCTTCCCAGCCGCCTCGCCGCGCGGTCAGACCGGTGGCGGATCGCCGCCCCCGAAATAATCGACGAAGAATGTCGGGTCTTCGTGCAACCGGAGGCGGTGTAGCGTGGCGCCATCCGGCATCCCCTGCTCCAGGCGAGGCCAGAGCCAGGCGAGGATGTTCTCGGTGGTCGGGATGAGCCCGCCGTACGCGAACTCCGGGATGGCGTGGTTCAGATGCCGGTGGTCAAGGGCGTCCACGACTTCCCGCTCGAGCAGCGCATCGAGGCTACCGAGATCCACGGAGAAGCCCGTTTCAGGGTCGATCTCGCCCCGGACCGTCACCTCCAGCAGGTAGTTGTGCCCGTGGCCGTGCGGATAGTTGCACCGACCGAAAGTCTCGCGATTCCGCGAATCATCCCATTCCGGCCGGTGATACCGGTGCGCCGCGTTGAAGTGGATTCGCCGTGTCAGATATGCGATTCCCATGGCGGCTAACGTACGCCGGGCGCGGGGCGCCGTCCAGTCGCCGGGAGGCTTGATCTGGCCGAAGATTTGCGGCGCCGTGCCTCACGTGGTCCGGTCGGACCTCCGTTCGACGCGGGCTCGCCACAGCGGGCACCGGAACAGCCTGCCCCGCGCCGAAGCCACGACAACTGCCAGGGGCGGTGCCATGTCCGGCAAGGTTGACCTCCTGGAAGCGCTCGCAAGCGCGACCGACCTGCTGCTGGGTTCCGTCGACCCGGCCGAGATGGCGTCCCGGTTCCTCGAACATGCGGTAACCGTGTTCCGCGCGGACGCCGGCGTGCTCCACGTCGCCACGGCCGGTGAGGCACCCCTGGTCTACAACGCCGCGGATGCCGATGCCGAACGCGTGGCCATGGCCGCTCTGGCATCCCTCAAGCAGGGCGGGCGCCGCTGGCGCCGGTGGGCCGCGCCAGAGACCTCCGCGCTCGGCGCCGCATGGAGCCACGTCATCGCCGCATGCCCCGGACGCGTCGATGTCGAGCCCGTCCTCGTCCTCGGCTACAACGAACCCCCATCGCTCGACGGCCCCGGTACCAAGCTCCTGCAGCTCATGGTGCGAAACGCGGCCTTCGCACTGGAAAACGCCTGGCTCCATCTCCGCACGCTGCAGCAGGCCGAGCGTCTCGCCGTCCAGACCGATGAGCTCGAACGCGTGCGCCACGCGCTCGAACGGCACAGCCGCGAGGTCGAACGCAATCTCGCCATGCGCAGCCGGTTCTTCGCCGCCATGAGCCACGAGCTCCGCACGCCGATCAACGCCATCCTGGGCTACAGCCAGCTCCTCCAGCAGGGCGCCTTCGAGCCGATGCGCCCCGCCCAGCGCGATGTCGCCGCCCGGATCAGCGCCAGCGCGGAGAACCTCCTCGCCCTCGTCAACGACGTGCTCGACTTCTCCAAGATCGACGCCGGGAAGATCGAGGTGCGCAGGTGCACAGTCCACCTCGATCAGCTCGTGCGCGAGGCGGTAGTCGCCATCGAAGGCAGCGCGAGGCTCAAGGGACTCGAGCTGCGCGTCGACGCGTCCCCGGATCTACAGCCCGTCACGACGGATCCGGACCGCGTCCGTCAGATCCTGCTCAACCTGCTCGGCAACGCGGTGAAGTTCACACACGATGGCTACATCCACGTCGAGGTGCGCCACATGCCCGATCCGGTCGTCGCACCGCGGCCGCCGTACGGTCGACCCGGCGACGACGGCTGGATGGCCGTCAGCGTCCGGGATACAGGGATCGGCATCCCGCCGGACAAGATCGACGCAATCTTCGGTGAGTTCGTCCAGCTCGTCGACCCGAGCTCCGGTCGTACTCACGGCACCGGCCTGGGGCTGACCATCTCCAGTCGGCTGGCCCGCCTGCTCGGCGGAGACCTCACCGCTGAGAGCGAACTCGGTGCCACCACCACATTTACGCTGTTCCTGCCGTGTCCGGAGGCGAGTATTGAAAATGCGCACGCAAACGGATAGCTTTTCTATTGGTAGATTGGGCCGATACGGAGGCAACCCTCGTGGGTAGCCATGAGTCCGTGTCACCGGACGACCTCCGAGCCGACCTCCGGCACTTCGCGGATCTCATCGCGCGGCTGGACAGGGACGGGAGACTCCTCGAGGCCGCTCCGCATCTCCTGAAAGTCCTTGGCGACCTGCGTGCGAAGATCTTCGCCTACGAGGTCCGGTTCACCCGGAATCTCGCCCCGCCTGACAACACCGGCGAGAATGCGCAGACCGACATGTCTAAAAAGGTCATCGAGGAAGCGGTGGAGCGGGAGCGGGAAGCCGAGCAGGAGTGGCGGCGCCCGCCCGACTTTGGTCCCGGCCCTCTCTGAAACGGTCCGGATGTTGCAATTGCTGCGCCGTCGGCCGTGCTCCTGGCGATGATGCCGCAACGCGAAGCTGCGAGCGACGATGCCCTCGATCTCTCAGTCCGGACCCAATCCCCGACGTCTCACCATCCTCATCGCCGAGGATCACTTCGATAGTCGGGAGGCGCTGTCGACGCTGCTCGAAGCGTTCGGCTACGACGTCGTTACCGCCGTGAACGGGCGGGAAGCCGTGCAGCTGGCACGTGAAGCGCCGCCGGATCTGATCCTCATGGACATCATGATGCCGGAGATGGACGGTTTCGAGGCTACCCGCCGGGTGCGTGAGAGCGAGGCGACGCGCGAGATCCCGATCATCGTGGTGACGGCCATGGAAGGTGCGCGCAACCTGGCGCTGCAGGCTGGCGCCACCGACTTCCTGCGCAAGCCCATCGATTCGCGCACGCTCCTCGACCGGATCCGCGCGCTCACCACCGCCTGACCGAAACTCCCCCACCGCTCACCGGGCGCGCCCGTTACGGGTGCGCCCGGCCGACTGCTCGACGTAACGATTTCAGGTCCGGACCGCGCTCTGCAAACCCGTCTCTCGCCAGGTCAGGTCCGTCTTGTTGTACACATCGATCTGACCGGTCCTGGAGCATTCGAGCTGGAACTCCAGGGTGACTGCCGCGTCGAAATAGAGCTTCTCCGCGAAAGGAATGGACGCCGGGTGTTCGTCGCCGCAGCTCTTGCATCGGAAATGGACCATTACTCCCTCCATTAGAGCAGGGGTGTCGACGGGAACGGAAGCCGGCTCGATTGTCCCCATTCGAGGACATTGTAGCCGGCGATGGCGCTGAAATGAGGACGTACGAAGGATTGATGAAGTAGTGGGGGAAGGCGTCTCGGGCCGATCGGCGAAGGCTCGCGTCTGGAGGCTCGAACCTCATACGCGCTCCCGGTCTCCCAGCGAGGAAAAGGGCAACCGCCGCGATGGACGGCTGCCCTGGGGCAGACCGAGCGAAATGCGTGGCTTGGGGGCCACTAAAGGCGGGTAGCCCGGTCACGCCTCGCCGGTTGGGACTTGCAAACACCGAGCCACTGGATGCCGGTCCCGGATGCGGCGATTGTGGCGGGCTACCCACCACCCTGTCGTCGGGCGGAACTCCTGCGGTCTGCCCGTTCACGATGCAGCACCCTCCGCGGCGAGGACCGCGGCCTCCACCGGACCTTCGTTGAAATCGCCGGTCGCGCCGGTGTCTCCGGCGAGGGCCGACAGGACGTCCGCGCCATAGAACATGCGTACGTATTTCGCCTGAATCGGCGTGACCCGGCGCACGGCCCAGACGAGCCCTACGTAATCGGGCTCAGCGGGCGCGCGCATCGGGTGCATGGCCACTTCCGCCGGCAGGTGGTTGCCCTTGCGGTTGTTGCATGGCGAGCACGCCGTCACGACGTTGTCCCATGTGTTCCCGCCGCCCCGGGACAGCGGCACCACGTGGTCGCGAGTGAGGAACTCGCGTCCGCGGAGCTGCGTGCGGTGCCTGCCGCAATACTGGCAGGCGTAGGCGTCGCGCGCGAAGAGGAATGTGTTGGTGACCTGGCGGCGGAACTTGCGAGGGACGTGGACGAAGCGGACGAGGCGGATCACCGAGGGGCTAGGGAGTTGCGCCCGCTCGGATCGGAATACCCGTGTGTCGTCGATCTCCAGGATCTCCGCTTTCCGATCGATGACGAGGCGGAGCGCCCGCCTGATGGGCAGGATCGTCAGTGGCTCGAACGATGCGTTGAGCGCCAGGCAGCCCATCTGAGAGATCCTTCCTTCCTGCGTGGCCACGCCCGCCCCGTTGCGGCCACCATGTTATCATGATTTACTACGCGCGGCCCTCCGAATTGTTCACAGCAGGGTCACCGGGTCGCGATCGATCGCCATCCGGAGCCCCGCACGACCCGGTTTCAGCGGATATTCGGAGAGCAGGGCGTGACACACCGTGCCGATGGCGTGCGGACTCCTCCCGCGCAGTAGGAAATGCCAGCGCCAGCGGCCGCGCAGCCGGTCGATCGGACATGGCGCCGGACCGGTCACCCGGAGATCGTCCCCTCGCTGAAGGAGCGCGAGGTCCCGCGCCCAGTCCGCGGCCGAGATGGCCGCGTCCTGGACGAGGCGCTCTTCGGTCCCGCTCACGACGATATTCGCCATCCGCACGAAAGGCGGATAGCCGGTTCCGGCCCGTTCCTCCAGCTCACGCACGGCGAAGCCCCTGTAGTCGTGCGTTACCGCCAGTTGGAGGGCGTAGTGCCTGGGGAGCGATGTCTGGATCAGGACTTCCCCGCCCCGCGGACCCCGGCCGGCGCGTCCCGCGACCTGCGTCAGCAACTGGAAGGTGCGCTCAGTCGCCCTGAAGTCCGGGAGGTTGAGCCCGACATCCGCGTTGATCACGCCGACCAGCGTGACGTTCGGGAAATCCAGCCCTTTGGCGATCATCTGCGTGCCGAGCAGGATGTCGACCTCTCCGCGGCCCACTCGCTCCAGGATCCGGTGATGCGCCCACTTGCCGCCGGTCGTGTCGACGTCCATGCGTGCAACCCTCGCCATGGGGAAAGCATCCGATATGGCACGCTCCACCTGCTCCGTGCCGACGCCGCGGAAACGGAGCTCCGTCCCGCCGCAGACGTCGCACGACGCCGGCACAGCGTCGGCATGAAAGCAATGGTGACAGACTACGCGTCGGCGGGCGCGGTGATACGTGAGCGAGACGTTGCACTGGGCGCACTGCCAGACCTTCCCGCACGCGCGGCACTGGACGAATGCCGAATAGCCCCTCCTGTTCAGCAGCAGGATCGTCTGCTCGCGGCGTTGCAGGCGCGCGTGCACGGCGCTGACCAGGCGGGGCGAGAGGATGGTGTCAGCGGTGGCGGTCGCGGAAGCGCCCGGCGAGGCTCCACCCGGGTCCCGTTCCGGGCCGCGACGGCGCTCAGCCAGCTCGCGCAGGTCCACGATGTCGACGGGGGGGAGCGCGCGGCCGGCAACGCGATCCGGCAGCTCGAGCAGCTCGAATTTGCCACTCATGGCGTTGTGCCAGCTCTCGAGAGCGGGAGTGGCACTCCCGAGAACGCACAGTGCGCCGGCCATGCGCGCCCTTACGACGGCCACGTCCCGGGCGTGGTATCGGGGCGAGTCGCTCTGTTTGTACGAGGCCTCGTGCTCCTCGTCCACAATGATGGCACCCAGGTCCCGGACGGGCGCGAAGATCGCCGACCGTGCGCCGACCGCGATCCGGCGGCGGCCGTCGCGCAGTGCCCGCCACGCGTCGTAACGCTCACCATCGGATAGGCCGGAATGCAGGACGGCGATGTCCTCACCGAATCGCGCCCGGAACCTCGAAACGGTCTGAGGCGTTAGCGCGATCTCGGGGACCAGCACGATGGCACCCCGGCCGTCGCGCCGTACGACGTCTTCCAGGATCTCGATGTAGACCAGCGTCTTCCCGGAGCCGGTCACGCCCTGCAGCAGGATCGGTCTGGCATCGGGCGCGGCCCGGGCCGCACGCATCCGCTCGAGTACCGCGCTCTGCGCCGGCGTTGGCTGGATCTTTGCCGCCCCGGCCGGGGGAGGCACGTCGAAAGGGTCGCGC
>DATMSC010000587.1:0-15979 GCA_035565595.1 Longimicrobiales bacterium
CGTTGCGGCGAACCTCTCGATCAGCGCGACGAGCTCCGCCGCAACCGCGGCGTTCACGTCGTCCACCGACTCCCGGTCGTAGCGCGCGACCTGGTGGTGGCCGGCCATGACGCGCGTCTTCACGGTGGTGGGCCGATCGTCCGTTCGGAGCAGGCCGTCGGACGCAATCCCCATGCGGCCAAGTAGCTGCTCGAGCTCGAGGCCGGCCAGGTCCCGACCAATGAGTCCGACCAGGTCACACGTTGCGCCGAGCGCGGCGACATTGGCGGCCACGTTGGCCGCGCCGCCGGGCGCATGGAACTCTTCCGTGACGTGCACGATCGGCACAGGCGCTTCCGGCGACACGCGGCTTACAGCGCCGCGCAGGTACGTGTCGAGCATGACATCGCCGACCACCAGCGCGCGCACCCGGCGCATGCGCTCGAGTATGGATATCAGCCGTTCGCTCGACGGGGAAATCATGGGCCAGAGGCTGCCGGGGGCACGGAACTTGTGTGATCTCACGCGGAAACCGCCCGGCGCAAACTACCCGCGGCCGGGTGGCTTGTAAAGCCGCGCGCACGAGAGCTGAGGGGTGGATGGAACGGGTGGTGGCCCGGATCGACCAGTGGCTGCTGAGTGTGGCCATCGGCGTCCGCGAGTACTTCACGCTCGGCCAGCGCGCCGCCCGGTTCTCCGTGACCCGGCCATTCTACGCGCTCGACACCCTCCGCCAGATGGACCGACTCGGCGCCGGTTCCGTGCCGATCCTCCTGCTCACCGGCTCCTTCACCGGGATGGTCCTTGCGCTCCACAGCTCGATCGAGCTCGAAAGGTTCGGGGCGACCGTCTACGTCGGCAACCTCGTCGGTGCGTCCATGATCCGGGAGCTCGGCCCCGTACTGGCCGGTCTCATGGTCGCCGGGCGCGCAGCATCCGGGATCGCGGCGGAGCTGGGCTCGATGCGCGCTTCGGAGCAGATCGAAGCCATGGAGAGCATGGGCACCGATCCGATCCGCAAGCTCGTGACACCTCGCCTCGTCGCGGTGGTCGTGATGCTTCCCGCCCTCACGGCGATAACAGACGCCGTCGGGATCCTCGGTGGCATGCTCATCGCCGTCCATCGCCTCGATCTGACCTACGAAACCTATCTCCGCGGCGTGGTTTCGACGATCGCGCAGTCCGGCCTCGTGTTCGGGTACATCCCTCGGGATTTCATCCTCGGGCTCACCAAGCCGGTCGTCTTCGGCGCCATCATCGCTTTGACGGGCAGCTACTACGGGCTGGCGGTCACGGGGGGGACCGAAGGCGTCGGGCGCGCCACCACCCGTTCGGTCGTGATGTCATCGATCCTGATCCTTGCCGTCAACTTCTTCCTGACCCAGCTCCTGATCGCCCTGCTGTACGAGGTCTGATGACCACCCCGGAGCTCCACCTCCAGGAAGTTCGCCGGGAGCTCGCCCGCGAGGCCCGGAGTCCCGACGGCGGCGATCCGCGGCACCCGGTCATCGCGATATCGGACGTCTGGCTCGAGTTCGATCAGCCGGTGCTCCGCGGTGTGGACCTCGAGCTCGCGGCAGGTGAAACGCTGCTCGTCGCCGGACAGTCCGGTACCGGGAAGTCGACACTCCTCAAACTCATACTCCGCCTGCTCCTCCCCGACCGCGGGAGCATTCGCGTCCGCGGTGTCGAGATCACCACGCTCTCTTACCGGGAGGCGCAGGACTACCGGCGCCGGATCGGCATGGTCTTCCAGAACGCAGCGCTATTCGATTCCATGACCATTTACGAGAACGTCGCCTATCCACTGCGCGAAAACACGACTCTTCGCGAGCACGAAATCGAACGGGTGGTCCGTGAACGACTCCGCTTCGTGGATCTCGATCCCGACCGGGTCATGCCGATGCTCCCGGAGGAGCTGTCCGGGGGCATGCGCAAACGGGTCGGCATCGCCCGCGCGATCGCAACCGAGCCGGACATCGTCCTGTACGACGAACCGACCGCCGGCCTCGATCCGATCGCCGTGGCCACGATACTCCGCCTGATCCGCAAGCTCCAGCGGGAGCTGAGCGTCAGCTCGATCGTCGTCACTCACGACATCCGCGCCGGGTTCCGCGTGGCATCGCGGGTCAACGTTCTGCGCGACGGCCGCATAGTCTTCGATGGAACGCCCGAGGAGATGGCCGTCACCGATGACCCGTACCTGCGCGCGTTCCTCGCCTGAGCATGCGACGCCGGGCGATCCGAAACGGCCAGGCCGGCTGGCGATTCGCCAGGGTTGGCGTCGTCATCCTCGCCGGACTCGCACTCCTCGCCTACCTGACTTACGAGATCGGCGACATCTTCGACGTCTGGACCCGCCGCTACGAGCTGGTCGCCTATTTCCCCAACGTGACCGGAGTCTCGAAAGACGCGCCCGTGAGCCTCGCCGGCTATCGCGTGGGACAGGTCGCGTCCATCGAGTTCGTGCCGCCCCAGGACCGCATTGGCGACGGCAACGTGCGCGTGCGCTTCTGGATCGCCCACGACGTGCACGAGCAGGTGCGCTCCGACTCGCGCGTCCGGCTCCGCCTGCAAGGCCTGATGGGCGACCGGTACCTCGATATCGAACCAGGGTCGCCGGAGGCGCCGATCCTCGAACCTGGCGCCGCCGTGCGAACCGTGCCGCCGGTCGACATCGAGCAGGACATTCTGGAACCGCTCGCCCAGACGCTGCTCGACGCGGGCGACCTCGTTCTCGGCCTGCGCAGCGTGGTCAGCGGGCTGATCGCGGGACGAGGGGCTCTCGGTAGGCTCCTGACCGACGATTCTCTCTACGTGCACGCTGACGCGGCCGCCAGGGAACTGGCCCAGGCTCTCGCGCAGGTGAACCGGGCGGATGGGACGCTCCACCGCCTCCTGCACGACCCTGCGGTGTACATGCTGCTGGAGTCGACGCTCCACGAGCTCGAAACCTTCAGCCGATCGCTCAACGAGGGTCAGGGCACGCTCGGCCTCCTGCTGACCGATGACGAGCTGTACCGGCGCGCGGTCGCGCTCACGGCCGACGCGGATTCGCTCCTCGCCCGGCTGTCGGGCGTGACCGAGCTCCTCACGAGCGGCGGCGGCACCGTACAGCAGCTCCTCGAAGATCCGGCCATGTACGACATGGTCCTCAAGGCCATTGTCGACGTGCAGAACCTCATCGCCGACATCCGCGCAAATCCGGAACGGTTCCGCCCCGGGATCGACATCGATCTATTCCCCTGAGCCGCCACCACCGCCATACAGGAACGGAAGTTGCCCCGTCACAAGACGTTAGCCAATCCAGGCGAACGGAGGGGACCATGAACGCACAGCCGGGTTACGGTTTCGCCGATGCGTGGAAGGCGGTGGCTGCCCAGGGTGTCATCGCCCTGCTCCTCGGGCTCATTCTGATCTTCGCACCCATAACGACACTCCTCACCCTTGCCGTGCTGTTCGGCGTGTTTGCTCTGCTGGATGGCATTACGGCCGTGGCCGCGCTGTTCACCGCGCGCCACGGCGAATCGCGCTGGCCACTCGTTGCCTACGCCGCGGCGGGAATCATCGTGGGCATCCTGGCGATCGTCTGGCCGGGGCTCACGGTTGCCCTTCTCGCCACCCTCGTCGGTATCTGGGCCATTGTCGCGGGTATCATGCGCATTGCCGCCTCTCTGCGCGGGACTCCATACGAACGCCACTGGTCCCAGTGGCTCGTCGGGATCGCGGCCATCGTTCTCGGCCTGTACATCCTCTTCTCACCCGCCGGGCTGGCCGTGCTCGTGTTCGGCCTGGGGATCTACGCGATCGTCAAGGGGGTCCTCCTCCTCATTGCGTCCAGCCGGATGCGCTCGATGGGCCGGCGCCTCCGGGAACGGGGCATGGACGAGGAACAACCCCGGCGCGCGGCCTGACGGGCACTTCTCCCTGCCGGGGTGCTGCGCCGTACCGCACACCCCGGCTACGTGGCGCCGTCGTGCACCCCCTCCGTTCGTACGCTTCCCTCCTGCGCCGCATGATCGGCGCGCCGCAGCCCGCGCTTCTCGACTTCGCCGGCAACTCTCGTGGCATCTCCGGGTGGCGGCCCATCGTGAAGCTGCACTCCTGATGAATGATCAGGGGCTATTCACACCGGGAACGCCGGGAACGCTCGCGCCCTCCGCACCGACTTCGGTGTCAACGACGCCCCTGCACCGCGGGCCTCCGCCTCCAACCACATCCGTCCGCAGCCGCCCCATTCCGGCCTAAGTCCATGCAGGCATTTCGCTTGCACTCGTGATCGCCGGGGGCGTGCGCCGGTTGCGAAGGCGAGGCCCCGGGGGTCAACGATGGGAGATGGGGAGGAGTCATGAAGACGTCGCACATGAGACCCAGACACGTTGTCGCTGCGGCCGCTGCCGTCGCGGCGCTCACCGCCTGTGAGCCGGGAGCTCCGGACGTGGCCGTCATTCAGCCGGCGCCGCCCGGCGCGGTCGTGACTACCAGCGCGCTACTGACGCCAGCGAATGTCGCGGCCGTCGTCGTCGAGGCGAATCAGGCGATGATCGAGCGGGCCATGGTGGCGCGGTCCGACGCAGCCGACGCGCGCGTGAGGGCATTCGCGGATCGTGTGCTGCGGGACAGCAAGGAAGCCGAACGCCGCATTGAACAGGGTCTCTTCCTGATGGGCATCACTCCCCAGCCGGAAGCGATCGCGTACCAGATCGAATCCAATGCGGCCCAGACCGTCACGGCGCTCCGTCGTGCTGATGGACTCGAGGTGGACCGGCTCTATCTGGAATCGGAGATCGCCAATCACCGCTGGCTGATCGGCACCATCGATGCAGTGATGCCGACGCTCACGTCGTCCGAGGCCCGGCAGGAGCTCAGCGCGATGCGATCGATGCTGTCGGCGCGCCTCGCCGAGGCCGAGCGCCTGGAAATCGAGGTGTTCGGTCACAATCGGCACCACTACCCCAATCACTAGGGGAATCGGTGGGAGGCGCGAGCTGCGGCGCCTCCCACTGGCACCCATCCACCTTCCTACTCCAACCCTGAACGCCCACATCGGTCCGCCAGTCATTGACGTATCTGTTTACAGGCACGATATTTAATAGAATTCTGTCCGGAAAAGCCGGTGCGCCGATCGCTCCCGGGCAAGTGGATCACGTCCCCGGCGCAACGACGCCGAAGGGCACGTTCATGGAAGGTGGAATGAAGTTGAATCGTTCTCTTCGTGGCGGAATCCTGCTCGCGGGCGGTTTGCTCGGAGCCACCATCGGCACCGCTGAAGCCGCGCCGCTCGGCATCTCCGGAGCCGCGGCAGTCGCGCCGGCGCGGCTGGTTGCGCCAGCGCCGATAGCTCCGGAAATCGGATCCGCCAGCTACTACGCCAATTCCCTTGCCGGGCGAAAAACGGCCAGCGGCGAGCCATATCGGCCGGAAGCCATGACCGCCGCCCACCGGACGCTCCCTCTCGGGACGCGCGTCCGGGTTACCAACCTGTCGAACGGTCGTTCCGTAGTGGTGCGGGTCAACGACCGTGGCCCGTTCGTCAGCGGTCGCATCATCGACCTCTCCAGGGCCGCGGCCGAGGAGCTCGGATTCATTCGGAAAGGCCACACCCGGGTTCGCATCGAACCAGCCTGAGCACTCCGCAGGATTGCTGGCGGCACGCCCAGGGGGTTAGGTTCGCGGCCGCGTTCGGCACGGGGCCGTAGCCTAACCTTTTCGCGAGAGGAAGAATGACTGCTGTCTACATTCTGCTGGCAGGACTGATCCTGACGCTGCCTGCGGCCGTCTGCTCGTTGCTCTACTGGGGCACGCCTCTGGCTGCTCCGCTGCTCGTGGGCTTCAGCTTCGCATATGCGCCTTTCGTCGCTGCGGCATGTCTCCACCGGCAGATCCGGGAGATGACCGCGGACGCCGGCCATTGACCCATCCCCTGGGGGCGGCGCCTCTGGCGCCGCCCTCCCCCGTCACCCACTCGTAATCAGACTTCCAGGTCGTCAAGACGTTGCCGGGCGTTGATCCGCTTCAGCCGCCCGCTGACGTCTCGACGTAGCAAGCGTAACCACCCGGGGCGGCGGGCTCTCCCGCTCCTGACGGGGCCCGCGCGTTCGCCCCCTCAGTTAGGCCGGCGCCGCCGACATTCGCCTGGAGCGCGCCCCTCTCGCGAACGGCCCTCGCAGACAACTGCGCTTCTCTCCTGCATTGCCGTCGCACCTCGACGGCCGGAGCGGCTTCGATTAACGAAGTCCATCGCCGAACACTCGGTAAGGGGGTGGCCGCAGGTGCGTTGTCGTTGTATCATGAACACTCACCGTTCGATTGCCGTGGTGCCGTCCTGCGCGGCTCCGTCGGGACAGGTCGCGTATGAAGACTTCGCGGTACAGCAGCTCGGGCCGACGGCCACCAAGCGCGTTGCCGGAGCTGACGCAACCGATCGAGAGCGAAGCGCCGGTTGCGCCCGAACCAGCGCGGCCCCGCGGGAAGCGCCGCCAGCGCGCGCGGCTCGCGGCCCTCTGTGCCATTGCGCTCGTCGTCGGCGCGGCGTCCGCAATCGTGGTCACTCGCCTGACCTCCGGTCCCCAGATCACGCAATACGACATCGACCAGGCCGTGCTCCACACCCTCGCGAACATGCCGCGGGGCCCCACCGTGGAAGCCGTAGCCTTCGAGACGATCCGGCCGTCGGTGGTGTCCGTGCGTCGCCTGGTCACGGATCCCGACAGTGCGGAATCTCCCGAAGTACCGATTTCGCAGAGTCTCGGTACCGGCGTCGTGATCGTCGACGATGGCACGATCCTGACCAATCTCCACGTCGTAGTGGGCGCGGAACGGCTCGGCGTCATCTTCGCCGACGGCACCGAATCGACCGCCGAGGTCGTGTCCGTGCAGCCGGAACAGGACCTGGCAGTCATTCGCGCGCACTCGATACCGGATGACCTCGTCCCGGCCACCCTGGCGTCTACTCGCGACCTGCGGGTCGGCGACCGCGTGGTCGCCGTCGGATTCCCATTCGGGATCGGCCCATCGCTGTCGTCAGGCGTGGTATCCGGTCTCGGACGGGAGTACCAGACGCCGGAAGGCGAGCGCGTGCTCTCGAACCTCATCCAGTTCGATGCCGCGGTGAATCCGGGCAACTCCGGGGGACCGCTGGTCAATGCCGACGGCCACGTCGTCGGAATCGTGACGGCAATCCTCAATCCGACGGCCCAGCGCGTATTCATCGGCATCGGATTCGCCGTCCCGATCGAGACCGCGGCGGCCGGCGCCGGGATGTCGCCGTTCTGACGACGGAAACCCGCCAGCGGCGGACCGACAGCGCCGGCGCCCGACGAATTTCGGAGGCGAACGCGGGCAATGCGAATATCCGCGCCGATCCGGCAGGACGGCGCCCGCAGGTTGGAAACCAGCGCGCGGCCGTACAGCGATGCTGTCGCTTTACCCGCGGAAGGATTGAATCAGGGAGATCATGAGCGAAGCGTATACCGGCGGCGATACCGCACAGCGGCTGACTGAACGTCTGCTCTACGAAGTCAAGAAGGTGGTCGTTGGCCAGGACCATTTCCTCGAACGGGTCCTGGTCGCGATCCTCGCGCGCGGGCACCTGCTGGTGGAAGGGGTACCGGGGCTGGCCAAGACGCTGACCGTGAAGACCCTCGCGAGGACGATGCACGGCGCCTTCAAGCGCATCCAGTTCACGCCCGATCTGGTGCCCGCCGACCTCGTGGGGACACGCATCTACAACCAGAAGACCGGCGAATTCACGACTTCGCTCGGGCCGGTATTCACGAATCTGCTCCTCGCCGACGAGATCAACCGTGCACCGGCCAAGGTACAGAGCGCGCTCCTCGAGGTGATGCAGGAGCAGCAGGTGACGATCGCCGGCGAGACGCATCGAGTCCCCGAGCCATTCCTCGTGATGGCCACGCAGAACCCGATCGAGACCGAAGGCACCTACCCGTTGCCCGAAGCCCAGATCGATCGCTTCATGATGAAGATCCTGGTCGGGTATCCCGATCAGGACGAGGAATTCGTGATCGTGGAGCGGGCGACGACGGGTGCCGCTGCCGTAACCGCGGTCGCGAACACCGAGCAGCTCCTTGCCCTCCAGGCCGAATGTCGTGCCGTGTACGTGGACCCCGTGCTGATCCGTTACGCTGTGAGGCTGGTTGCCGCGACGCGCAAGCCGGCGGAAGCCGGGCTCGGCGACCTGGCCAGATACCTGTCGTTCGGTGCCAGCCCCCGCGCCACAATCAATCTGATCGAAGGTGCGCGTGCACTGGCGTTCCTGCGTGGGCGGGACTACGTACTCCCGGACGACGTCTCCGACCTCGCACCGGATGTTCTCCGGCACCGCCTCGTCCTGTCGTACGAGGCGCTGGCCGATGGTCTGACTGCCGACCGCATCATTCAGCGCATCATGCGCCGGGTACCCGCGCCGGAAAAACCGATGGAGGCGCACTTTGCGGTCACGTCACAATCCTGAAGCGATCCTCAGACGGCTCGAATGGACGGTGCTCCGCCGACTGGACGGGCTGCTCCAGGGCGATCACCGCACGCTCTTCCGCGGCTTCGGTCTCGACCTCGCGGATCTGCGTGAATACCAGTTCCACGATGATGTGAGACTCATCGACTGGAACGTCACGGCGCGCCTCCAGGAGCCATACGTCAGGGAGTACCACGAAGATCGCGACATCACGGCGTGGTTCCTCGTGGACACCAGCGCGTCCATCGAGTTCGGGTCGCAGGAAGTGGACAAGCGCACCGTTGCATTGGATTTCGTCGGTGTGCTTGCCAGGCTCCTCACCCGGCGAGGCAACCGGGTCGGGTGCATCACGTACAACGTTGGACTCGATCGGACGATCCCGCCGCGGAGCGGCAGGGCGCACGTCCTGCAGATCCTCGACGTTCTGGGCCAGCCGCCCACACAACGCGAGGGACGGCCGACGGACCTCGGCGAGTTCCTGCGTTCGGCGCATCAGATCATGCGGCGACGATCGCTGGTCTTCGTCATCTCGGACTTCATCAGCACGCCGGGGTGGGATGGCCCGCTGTCGCTCCTGGCCAAGCGCCACGAGCTCCTGGCCGTCCGGCTCTTCGACCCGCTCGAAATGGCGCTCCCGGATCTGGGCCTGGTGGCGGTGCAGGATGCCGAAACGGGGGAGCAGCTCATCATCGACACGCACGACAGGGCGTTCCGCGAACGCTTCGCGGCGGCCGCACAACGCCGGGAATCAGAGCTACGCGGTGCTTTCGAACGCGCCGGCGTCGATGTGCTCGAGCTTTCGACGGATGACGATCTGCTCGATGTCCTACTGCGCTTCGCCGACCTGCGCAAGAACCGAAGCCAGTTGGCAGCGAACGGCCGCCTGCCAACCCACCTGACGGGTAACCGATGACGTTCCTGTGGCCTCACATGCTCTGGCTGCTGGCGCTGGTGCCCGCGCTCATCGCAGCCTACGTGCAGATCCTGAAGCGGCGCCGCAAAACGGCTCTCAAGTACGCGAGCCTGAGCATTGTGCGGGAGGCGCTGGGCAAGGGACCGGGGTGGCGACGGCATGTGCCGCCCGCGCTGATGCTCGCGGCATTGACGGCCATGATCCTGTCGCTTGCCCGTCCCGCTGCGCTGATGCTGCTCCCGTCCCAGCGCGAGACGGTGATTCTCGCCATGGATGTTTCGGGCAGCATGCGGGCGGCGGACGTCGTGCCGGACCGGATCACCGCGTCGCAGGAGGCGGCGAAGAACTTCGTGAGCGACCAGCCGAGGTCCACGCGGATCGGCATCGTCGCATTCGCCGGGAGTGCGCAACTCGTGCAGCAGCCCACCACCAACCGGGAAGAAATCTACTCGGCCATCGAGCGGTTCAGGCTGCAGCGCGGGACCAACATCGGCGCCGGGATCCTGGCTTCGCTCCAGACTATCTTCCCGGACGCGGAGTTCGATTTCGGCCCGAGGTTCTACAACGTTCGTCAGGGAGCGCCGCTCGGTCAGGCGAGGCCGCCGGACGAGTTCGTGCCCGTCGAGCCGGGCAGCTACAACAACGCAGTGATCGTGCTGTTGACGGACGGGCAGGCCACAACGGGACCGGACCCGATCGAAGTCGCGCGCATGGCCGCGGATCGCGGGGTCCGGGTGTTCACAGTGGGGTTCGGCTCGCGTGAAGGCGAAACGGTAGGCTTCGGCGGAATGTCGATGCGCGTTCAGCTCGACGAGGAGACGCTGCGTCAGGTCGCCGAGATCACGAGGGGGCGGTACTTCCACGCCGGCAGCGCGGCGGACCTCAACCAGGTCTACGAGTCGCTCACCAGCCAGTTCGACCTGGAACGCCAGGAGATCGAAATCACCGCTCTGTTCGCGGGAATCGCCGCGCTGTTGACTGTGGTCTCGGCCGGCCTGTCGATGGTCTGGTTCGGCCGTATCGCCTGACCGCTGCACCACCTGTCCGCCGCGGTGGCCGGGTCTTACCCGGCCACCGGGTCGGTTCAGTCCTCCGGAATGAGGACGACGCCGTTCCCGTCCGGATCCTCGACTCGCCAACCCGCCCTGCCACCGATCCAGACTGGTTGCGGTTCAGTCGAAGTTTCGGACCGGATGCGATCGAGTACGCGTTCGAGCGCGTCGTCGCCCGGAATCACCACTGAAAAATCGATCAGACCCGTAGCATTGGCTGGCGGCCGCGGCGCTCCAACACCCGCCCAGACGTTGGCCGCCACGTGGTGGTGGTAACCGCCCGCCGACATGAACAGCGCGCCCGGATACGCGCGCGTCACGATGTCGAATCCCAGCACGCCATGGTAGAACCGCTCCGCCGCATCCAGTTGCGATACGCGCAGGTGTATGTGGCCCAGCCGGGTCCCCGGCGGCATCCGCCAGGGGGACCCGTCCATGGATGGCGGCGCTTCGCTCAGCAGGCTCGCGAGATCGAGACGCTCGGTCGTCATTTGCAGCTCCGGACCGATCTGCGGCCACGACTCGCGCGGCCTGTCGCAATAGATCTCGATGCCATTGCCGTCCGGGTCTGCGAGATACAGTGCTTCGCTCACGGCGTGGTCGGAGGCGCCCTGGAGCTGCCACCCGACGGCGTGCAGATGCCTGAATGCCCGCGCCAGCGACGGCCGGTCAGGCAAGAGTATCGCGAAGTGGAAAAGTCCCGTCGCCCGGCGTGGCCCCTGCTCCGCCCCGGGTGTGGCCTCGATGACGACGATACCGCTCCCGTCCGGCCGGACATCGAAAGCGGCTTCCTGATCGCTCGACCGGCAGAGCGTCATGCCCAGCACTTTCTGGTAGAACGACTCCGCTCGCGCGCGGTCGGTCACTCGAATTCGCACGTGGCCGAGGCTGGTTTCGGCCGGCAACCTGTGTTCGGGCATGCATCTCCTCTGCGAGCAATTTGTTGGATGGGAGAGTGTCGCAATTCCAGGCTTTGGCGGGCGGCTCCCGTTGGCCCTTGCGCTCGGCGGACCCGTGGTGCGCGCGCGAATCGCGCTCAACGCTCGCGCGGCCCTACCGGCGTGTCGGCCTCGGCCATCGGCCGTCTGCTTCGGGTGAGCCGTTGCGCCACGCGGCGATTCAGCACGACGAAGACAATCAGCGCGGCAATCGCGAGGATGCCGCCGGCGATCTCGCCGTACTGGTCGGCCACCTGCCGCCACCCCTCGCCGGCAGCGAAGCCGCCGCCAACGTATATGACCGCCCAGATGACCACGCCCGCTAGATCGAATACGAAAAAGCGTGGCCACGTGACGCCTGACCTTCCGGCGAACCACGGCAGCACCGTGCGTACGAACGGGATCACGCGCCCGATCACGATCCCCGCGTGGCGCCGTCCGATGATCAATGCTTCAGTGTATTTGAGCGCCGCGCTCCAGACCCTGGCAACTCCGCGTGCTGGTCCCGCCGCTCGGATGAGGAAGCGGCCCACTGCGAAACCGAGCTGATCGCCGACGAGCGCGCCCGCAGCCGCTGCCACCGCGACGCTCCACGGCTCGAAAACCCCACGCGACGAGAGCATCGCCGAGAATGCGATGAGCGCGCCGACCGGCAGCACGAGTCCCGCGAATATCGCGGTTTCAAGCATGCAAGCGAAAAAGAGCACGACCGGCCCGAACCGCACGAGGTATCCGGCTATGAAGTTGAAGATCTCGGATTCCATTACAGGCGGCCCGCGCCGCTCACTCGCCGCTGCAAGGTACGCAGCGCGCGTGCGAAAGGGTCACCACTGCCAGATCTCGATATCCGGCGCCAGGGCAATGCCGTTCGTGTCCGGCTGGAAGCAGTCGTCGATCAGGAAGTACGCGCCGCTCGAATCATCGAGATTCGTGGGGGACGCGAAAGCGGACGGTACGACGCCGACGCCTCGAGCCTCGGGGTCGATGATCGAAGCGATCATGTGTCGCGCGTCCTCGAGGTGGAGGCGCGTAGCCGTGTCGGCTGCGCGGGGCAACGCGCGCTCGATCAGCCGGTCGAGCTCGATCAGCTCGCCCCGCAATATCGGGCGGGCGTCACTCTGCAGTCCGGACTGGACCACACGACCCAGCGCGCCGATGTGACTCCGCTGGAGGGTCCTCCGGAAGACGTCGATCCTGACCCGCTCATCCGAGAGCTCGCCCCAGACTCCGGCCCTCGTGTCCCTCGCCAGGTCGGCAACCGTGTAGGCGTCGCCGGGTCGCGCGGCGAGCGCCTCGTATTCGACGAGCAGAGACAGGCGAACGTCGTTGAAGAGATCGGCGAGGATGAGGCTCTGAGCCGAGGCGATCCGTGACAGTGCGCCCGATGGCTCGAGCCTGCGCAGAATCTCAGGATCCAGCAGGTAGGTTGGCGGCCTGAACGCGTGATCGCGCAGAAACGCCATGGCCTCGACCTGCCGCGCGCGTGGTATCGGGAAGAAGCGCGGACCCGTACCCCGGGTTTCCCGGGAGTCCGCACCACCGATCAAGGCGACGACATGCCGCATGTAATTGCCCCACTGCGTCACCGCCGCGTCGTACAGTTCGCGGAGCAGCGAATAGTCCTCACCGGGCTGCTCTGCCGCCTCGATCATGGTGACGACGACGCGTTCGAGATTGCGGAGCGCGAGCCGGCTCGACGTAACCGGGTCGGCATTGCCGACAGCTTCTGTGACATTCGCGGGATCGTTCGTCGCGTCGGGTGTCTGGTACCGGTACCACGGCACCGTATCCTGGACGCTCGCCCACGCGTGGAGCGTCGGCAGCTCTTCCTCGGGCGTCGTCGCCCCGGGGATCGGCCGGTGCCCCCACATGATCGCGAAGCGGTCGTACGGCCCCACGCTGGGAATGAGCAGATCGACCGGAATGTTGTCGCCGGGCTGCGCCACGTAGTTGAAGCGTGAGTAGGACATGATCGTGGGCGTGTGGCTGCCCATCCGCCGCAGGAAGCTCACGCTCCTGACGCTGTCGGCCGGCACCATGGCGCTCGCCTTGAAGTTGTGCTGCAGCCCTATGGCGTGCCCCACTTCGTGCGCCACGACATGCTGCACCAGGCGGCCCATGAGGGAATCCGGGAAGGGCAACGTGCGCGCACGCGGGTCCACTGCGGATGCCTGGACGAAATACCAGTTCCGGAGCAGCGCCATCACGTCATGGTATATGCTGACTTCCGCTTTGAGGATCTCGCCCGACCTCGGATCGACCACCTGTTCGCCAATGGCATTGCGGGTGGTGGACGGACGCCAGTAGACAATGGAGTGACGAGCGTCCCTCGGGGACCAGTCCGGGTCCTCCTCGGGCGACGGCGCGCGGCGCGCAACGATTGCGTTGCTGAAGCCCGCGGCCTCGAACGCCGGCTGCCATTCCTCGATCCCCCGCATTACCCAGGGCACGAGCCATTCGGGCGTGGCCCGGTCCACCCAGAAGACGATGGGTCGCACCGGATCGGATACTTCGGCTGCAGGATCCGCCTTCTCCAGCCGGAACCGGCGGATGTTCTGCACTCGCCGGGTGGTATGAGCGTCCGCCCCGAACGCAATGCGGTCGGCCGTGAAGTAGCCGACGCGGCTGTCGTAGAGCCTCGGCATCATCGGGTCCTCCGGCAGCTTCAGCAGGCTCCATTCGAGGCGGACCGAATACGCCACCGATGGCGCATTCGCGGTGGCGTTCGCCGGCGGCGCTACGCCGGTCTGTACGGCTACAACGTTGACGTTCTCCGGAAACGCAGCAACGCTCTCGATGAAGCTGCGGTCCGTCGCGATGCTGCGCACGCCGACGAACTCGCCGCGATTCGTCGTGAACAGCGGCGTCACCACGATGACCAGTGAGCTGTCGGGACCGAACGCCACCACGTCGAACGTGGCTATGTAACCGCCGAACAGAATGCCGTCCACGGCTTCACGGATGGGAGAATCCTCGGGCGCAAGAGCCGCGAACCTGCGTTCGCGCAGCACGACCCTGTCGTTCTCGAGCTCCCACGCGACGGTCCGGGCCGCCTGCGCGTTGACGTCAGGGTTCCCGGCCGCCGTGCGCCGGAGGAGGAGCATCACCTTCCCCAGCTCGGAACGCGGTATCTCGAAGAAGAGAGTGTCAGCCTTGAGGTGTGTGTTGAAGAGCCCGAACCGCGTTTCCGCATCACGCGTGATCGACTCGTACGACCTCTTGCCACCCTGGCGATCGAGCTGGACCGCGCTCGTGCTCGCCGGCAGAGGCGACGGCGGGGGCGTGGGCCTGGAGCGGAAGGGGATGATCGAGCATCCGCCCGCAACCCACAGGGCCATTAGAAAGGCCGCACGTCTCGAAAAGCGCGTTGCGAAACTGCTCATCGTGCGCTCGAGGTCCGGCGTGGCGTAGTTCCGCCCGGGCTGCGGCGCGCGAGCCAAGGGCTCGCGCGCCTGGCGCCGGACGGCGGGGAATGGATCTCAGTCGGACCAGCCGCGAAAGGCAAGGCAGGCGTTGTGCCCGCCGAATCCGAATGAGTTGCTCAGCGCAAGGCGGACCTGCCGCTCCACGCGCCGGTTGTGTGCATAGTCCAGATCCAGCTCCGGATCCTGCTCACTGAAATTGATCGTCGGCGGAATCACCCCGGACCGGCACGTGAGTATACAGATCACGGCCTCCACGGCGCCCGCGGCACCGAGCAGGTGACCGGTCATGGACTTCGTCGATCCGACCACGAGACGATAGGCGTGCTCGCCGAAAACGGCCTTGATGGCGAGTGTCTCGTTCAGGTCGTTCGGGGGCGTCGACGTACCGTGGGCGTTGATGTAGTCTACGTCGTCGATGGCCGCGCCCGCGTCCTCGAGCGCCAGCCGCATAGCCGACTGCGCGCCCGCACCTTCCGGCGCAGGCGCCGTCAGGTGATACGCGTCCGCCGACTGCCCGAAGCCTACGATCTCGCCGAGAATGCGCGCGCCGCGCGCCTGCGCGTGCTCGAGCGACTCCAGGATGAGCATTCCGCTGCCTTCCCCGAGCACGAAGCCGTCGCGCGTTTTGTCGAACGGACGACTCGCCGTCTCCGGCGAATCGTTGCGCCGGGACAACGCCTTCATCGCCGCGAAGCCGGCCATGGTGAGCGGCGTCACGGTGGCTTCCGCTCCGCCGGTGATCATGGCGTCCGCCTCACCACGCTGGATGATCCGGTACGCCTCACCAACCGCGTGCGCGCTCGACGCACATGCCGAAACAGTGCAGAAATTCGGACCGCGCGCACCGTACCGCATGGAGACGTGGCCCGCAGCAATGTCGGCGATGAACATCGGCACGAAGAAGGGGCTTATGCGCTGCGGCCCGCGCTCGATCATGGTTCGGGCCTGGTCCTCGAAAGTGGCGATCCCGCCGATGCCACTCCCGATCAGGACGCCGACCCTGTCGAGATCGACCGATCCGCCGGCGAACAGACCCGAGTCTTCGACTGCCTGGTGTGCCGCCGCAATGGCGAGTTGCGCGAAACGGTCCGTCCGCCGAATCTCCTTCCGCTCCATGTAGAGCTCCGGCTCGAACCCCTTCACTTCGCACGCGAAGCGAACGTCGAAATCCGGCGTCGGATCGAAATGCGTGATCATCG
>DATMSC010000588.1:0-3131 GCA_035565595.1 Longimicrobiales bacterium
TGGCGATCGCCATGTCCGTCGCTCAACGCATACTCACGGTAAAGGAGTCGCTCGAGGCATGGCTGGCCGGGATGCAATCGATGCTCCTGGCCATGATCATCCTCGTCCTGGCATGGAGTCTCGGCTCGGTGACGCAGGACCTGGGCACGGGCCAGTTCCTCGCGGGGCTCCTGAGCGATGCGCTCCCGCTCGCTGCCCTCCCGCCGCTCGTGTTCGTGATTGCCGCAGCGACGTCGTTCGCGACCGGTACGTCGTGGGGTACCATGGCGATCCTCTTCCCGGTCGTGATCCCGCTGGCTGTGGCGATGGGCGCGGGTGTCGGCTTCGCCGGCGGAAGCGAGTACACGATTCTCCTGGGTGCGATCAGTTCCGTGATGGGCGGCGCCGTTTTCGGCGACCACTGCTCACCGATCTCGGACACCACCGTTCTGAGCTCGATGTCATCCTCGTGCGATCACATCGACCACGTCCGAACCCAGCTACCATATGCAGTGACGGTGGCGGTCGTCGCGCTGCTCGTGGGTGATATTCCCACGTCCTTTGGCTTCCCGCCCCTCGTATCCATCGTGATCGGGCTCGGGGTGCTCTACGCCGCCCTCCGCATTGCGGGCAGGCCGGTGGTCGAGGCCGGCCGCGTCCCGGCCGTCGCCGAAGACGTGAGCGAAAGGGTCCTGGTCGATCCCGTCCGCGCCGACTGAGCCCGGCGCCGGCAGCACTCGCCGTCCGACAGTCAGTCCCCCGACATGGCCCGCTGCGCGGTCAGCACTGACGCTGACCGCGCGCCTCGGTGCGGCTAAACGTTCGCGCGCATCCGGCCGCGCACCCACAGGCCGATCGGCAGCGCGAGGGCAGCCCCAAGCCCGGCCATGAAGCGCGGATCCGCGAGCCGATGGCGCATCGTTCTGCGCATGCGCACGATCTTCCAGGACTTGACAGGGTGCTTGAGCATGAAGGTCGCGCGTGGCGCCTTCGGGTAGCCCGCCATGGTCAGGATCGAGCCGATCACTGTAACCTCCTCGCCTCATACGAACGGTTCCGGCCCGCCGCCGGGCCGGTCTAACCGTATGTGGTGCAAGGCGCGTGCGCACGCCGAGGGGGGCGTGGGCGGTCGCGGAAATCGCATGCCGTGCCACCCGGCGGCGTATCAGAAGCCCCAGGTACCGCGCGTGATCAGCTCGATGCTGTTGCCTGCGGGATCGCGGAAGTAGATCGAGCGGCCGCCGCGCGGCCACGCAATCTCGGTCTCGATGGGGACGCCGGCGCGGGCGAGGTGCACGCGCCATGCGTCGAGCGCGGCTTCGTCGGGGACATCGAAAGCCACATGACCGGCGCCTTCGGCCCCGTGTGGCGGCACTTCTCCGTCCTCGCGGCGAGTGGCGCCGGCATCGAACGTGAGGATCAGGTCGCGACCGATGCGGAAGAAGACGTGGCGTCCCTCGGCGCGGCCGACGAGCTGGAGCCCCAGCCGGCGCCAGAACCTTTCGATCTCGTCGAGATTGCTGGCGTACAGGGCAGCCTCATGGACGCCGCCCACCGGCGGGGGTTCCAGGCTCATGGTCGGACGGGCGTGATGAGCGGTTCCCCCCGGACGCCGCGCACGAGGTTGCCGAACGCGAGCTGCCACATGGCCATGCGGGTCTCTTCCGTGGCGCTCCCCAGGTGTGGTAGCAGGACGACGTTGTGGAGCTCGCGGAGTCGCTCGGGGACGGTCGGCTCCTTCGCATAGACGTCGAGCCCGGCCGCCCGGATCCGACCCTCGCTCAGCGCCTCGATGAGCGCTGGCTCATCGACGACGCTGCCGCGTGCGGTGTTGACCAGCACTGCGGTGGGCTTCATCAGCGCGAGAGCGCGGCCGTCGATCAACCGGTCCGTGTCCGGGGTGTGAGGCACGTGGAGCGAGACGACGTCGGCTTCCGCCAGGAGCTGATCCAGCTCGCGCCATTCGACGCCTTCCTCGTGTTCCCACTCCGGCTGCCGGGTCCGGCTCCAGTATACGACCCGCATGCGGAAGGCCGGGGCGCGGCGCGCCACTTCCCTTCCGATCCGACCGGCGCCGACGATCCCCAGCGTCTTGCCGTCCAGCCCCATGCCGAGGAGCTGCGTCGGCGCCCACCCGGTCCACTCCCCCGCCCGGACCATACGCTCGCCCTCGCCGACGCGACGGGCTGCGGCAAGGATGAGCGCCCATGTCAGCTCAGCCGTGGCCACGGTCAGCACACCCGGCGTGTTCGACACGCGGATCCCGCGCGACGCCGCCTCGCGGACGTCGATGTTGTCGTACCCGACGGCGTAGTTGGCGACGACGCGCAGGTTGGGCAAACGGTCGAACTCGGCCGCGCCCATCCGGCGGGTCAGGAGGGGTATGATCCCCACGTAGTCGCCGTGCGGGACGGGCTCACCGTCCTCCAGCAGCTCGGGTACGATGTCCTGCGGGACTTCGGTCCGCTCGAGAAACGTTGCCAGCGGCGAGGCAACGAGCACCCGGGCGCTCATCGCCGTGCGCTGAAGAAGGTCCGCAGCAGCGCTACCGAGGCGTCGGCGAGCACGCCCCGGGTGACCTCCAGCCTGTGATTGAGTCTCGGGTCCTGCACGATGCACTCCAGCGATCCACACATCCCTGATTTGGGGTCGGGGGTGGCGAACACCACCCGGCGGACCCTCGCGAGCACCATTGCGCCGGCGCACATGGCGCACGGCTCGAGCGTAACGTAGACAGTCGCGTCCAGGAGGCGCCACTGCGACTGCCTTGCGGCTGCCCGGCGGATCGCCACCAGCTCGGCGTGCGCCGTGGGGTCATCCCAGCTCCGCGTCCGATTCCGACCTTCCGCCAGGATCCGTCCGCCGGCGACGACGACGGCACCAACGGGCACCTCGTCTTCGGCAGCAGCGGCGCGCGCCTGTTCCAGCGCACGCTGCATCCACATCGCGTCTTCCGGCTCGGGAGCCGAGAGTCTGGGGCAGCTCACGAAAAAGGCTTACGCCGACGCGCCCGCGGAGTGCGCCGATCCGCCCGGCCCACGTTTCCGGGTGGCGGGCGCAGCGCCCGCGCGTCGCATTTGGCGGAACACACCCGTCGCGCGCCCCACGATCGCTACGTCACGACCCGGCGAAACGATGATCGTGGGATGGTC
>DATMSC010000589.1:0-1542 GCA_035565595.1 Longimicrobiales bacterium
GGTCGGAACGCACGCGGAGCTCATGGCCCGCAATGGCTACTACGCCGGTCTCGTCCGCTCGCAGACGCGGAACCTGATCGATCGTCCGTTGGCGCTGGATGGTGCCCTGGCCCGTGCGGGCTGACATGACGCGGCCGCCCGGCCGCTTCGCGCGGAACGGCTTCTGCGATGCGCGGGCGAGGAGTCATCCATGGAGGTGCGAGCATGATCTTCCGGGACCGGGCAGAAGCGGGGCGCCGGCTCGCGGACCGGCTCACCGCTTTCCGCGGCCGCGATGACGTCGTGGTCCTGGCGCTCCCTCGCGGGGGGCTGCCGGTAGGGCGGGAAGTCGCGAACGCGATTGGCGCGCCGCTCGATGTGATGCTGGTGCGTAAGCTCGGGTACCCGGGGCAGGAGGAGCTCGCCATGGGTGCCATCGCCAGCGGTGGCGTGCGGATGATCAACCAGGAGGTTGTGGATCTGCTCGGCGTGACCGAGCACACGCTGGCTGCAGTCGCCGCTACCGAGCAGGTCGAGCTCGAAAGGCGGGAGCGCGAATACCGGGGTGATCGTCCGGCCGCCGAGCTGGCTGGGCGCATTGTCATCCTGGTGGACGACGGCCTGGCCACGGGTTCCAGCATGCAGGCCGCAGCCGAGGCGGTCCGCGCGCAGTCGCCGGCGCGCGTGATCGTCGCTGTGCCCGTCGCGCCCGCCGAGACGTGCGAGCGTTTCCGGACCATCGTCGACGACGTCATCTGTCTCGAGACGCCGGAGCCGTTCCACGCCGTCGGTCTCTGGTACGAAGATTTTTCCCAGGTCTCCGACAGCGACGTGCGCGCCATCCTCGCGGACTCGCGACCACCGCCCCCGCCAGCAACGGACTGACCCCGCCTTCGCCGGAGACGCCGCCGGCACGATCATTGCCCTCCCAACCCAACCGTCAGCGTCGTGATGGGCCGCCGCGAAGTGTAGCGGTTCGCCGCCCGCGGAAGTGGCCGCGGCCTGGCGAACGGGGGACGTGTCTGCCGAAGGGTCCGGGTTCCCGGGCGACTTCGCCGGCCCGGGTGGTCGAAGGGAGGGGAGAGGTGGCGCGACTCGTTCTGATTACCGGCGGCGCGGGGTTCATCGGATCGCACCTGGCGGACGAGCTCCTGCGCCGAGGTGATCGCGTACGCGTCCTCGACGTCCTGTCCCCTCAGGTACACGAGGATGGGCGCCGCCCGGACTACCTGGACCCGGCAGTCGAGCTGGTCGTCGGCGACGTCCGCGACGGATCTGCCGTCCGGCGCGCTCTCGCTGGTGCCGACGCCGTCGTCCACCTCGCCGCCAGAGTCGGCGTAGGCCAGAGCATGTACCGGGTCGCGGACTACGAGGCCGTGAATGCTCTCGGCACTGCGGTGCTCCTCGAGGCGCTCATCGACAAGCCGGTGTCCCGTCTCGTCGTCGCTTCGAGTATGAGCATTTATGGCGAGGGATTGTACCGGACCGCCGCCGGCGAGCCCGTCGACGGCGTGGAACGGGACGCCTCCGCACTAAGGCGAGGTGACTGGCAAGTCCGCGGGC
>DATMSC010000590.1:0-3070 GCA_035565595.1 Longimicrobiales bacterium
CGGTGTTTCGCACGATGTCTCCGGAAGGCCTATGCGGCTATCGTAAGGATTCTCAAACAATTGAGCACCTTCGCCGCGGACGTGCAAGTCCAGGGCCGCACGCGGGTAAGCGCGCGCCGCGGGTGCCGCCGCGCAGGAGGAATCGAGGCTTTTCGAGACGCGCGCCGAGGCCGGGCCGACTGAACCGTATCGGCTGTTCCGTTGAAGTAGAAAAGTCCGGGGTTTGCGTGAAGTAGAAATGTCCGCCCTCCGGCGTTGGGGTGATCATGGTTCGTACTCCACCGGAGGCGGGGAGTCGGGCTGAAGCGCCGCAGGCGCGGAGGTCACGGCGGATCGGGCGCGTTTGAAGCCTTTGCCGACCACGAGGGGGTTGCGCCGCCAGGGGTGGTTGGGTGGCACGGGTCGACGCGCTGGAGCTTCGCGTGGTCGCGCGGGTTCGGTGGCCATGGGTTTGGCAGGAGGCCGCTGGAGAAGGGGTGTTGGATTGAGGTAGTGCTCCCGCCAGCGGAACTGCATGGAGCCGTCCACGCGGAGCTCGATGACAACCCGTGAACCGGGCATGGTGGGCTGGGTGTCGGCGCGCTCGATCTGGTAGTGCTGGTTCTTGAAGCGGAACGTGAAGTCGTTGCGGACGACACGCTGGTGGGTCTCGGCGAAGATTTGCTGGAGGTCGACATCGTCGGGCAAAGGCAGGTGCGCATCGACGGCCGAGGCGGGCTGCACGGTGAAGCGGTTGTTCCAGAAAGGGATGAATTCGTCGTCGAGGAATCGGTTAGCCTCGTTGAGGCAGTTGATTCTGGCGACACGCATCTCCTTGATGAGCCGGTTCTGGAGGGTGCCGAAGAGGCGTTCGACGCGGCCCTTGGCCTGGGGGCTCAGGGCATGAATGAGCCTGATCTCGAGCGCGGCCAACGCGCGCTGGATGACCGTGAGCGCTCTGGCCATGTCCTGCTCCTGGCGCTTGCTCTCGTTGAAGAGCGCCTTGAAGTGGCCAGCCTTGTCGACGTAGAGGGCGCCCATGCGACCGAAGCGCTGCATGTAGTCGATGAGGAGTCGGCGGTTGGCAGCACCGGTGTCGCGTGGAAAGAAGCGGCAGTAGAGGCGGCTGGAGGCGTCGTCGATCATGGCGATGAGGACGATCTTCTCGTTGAACCGCTCCTCGAGCCAGGGGTGCTCCGAGGTGTCCATGAGGACCATCTCACCCACGCAAGGGCGGCGTTCACGCCAGCGACGGTGACGCTTCTTGCGCTTTCTGGGGCTCCAGAGGCCGTCCTGGATCATCCAGAGCCGGAGCGTGGTCGGGTGCACGTAGCCGATCTCGGGATCCCGGGCAAGGTGCTCGGAGAGCAGCGTGGGTCCGAAATCGTGGTAGAGAGGTTCCCGGGCCTTGGCCAGAGCCCTCGCTCGTAGCGGTTCAGGCAAGCGCCGGTTCGACGGCTGGCCTCGCAGGCGGTGGATGACCGCCGCGTCGCCGGCCGCCTCGAAGCGCCGACGAAGACGCCTGACCTGTCGGGCACTCAGGCCGAGACATCGGGCGGCTTCCCCCACCTTGAGCGTGCCGTCAGCGAGCTGGCGCAAGATCACGAGGCGATCTCGATCCTTCTGGGTCAACGTCAACACGTCCTCTCTCCGGGCATGGGTTTGCCACAAGCGTAGCGCGTCCCACGCATAGGGAGGACATTTCTACTTCACTGAGGGCGGACATTCCTACTTCAACGTTACACCCTCCCCACACTTCCCGTTGTGCAATCCACCGCCGGGTGCGAAGTTTCGAATTGAAATCAACACGTCGATTGACGGTTCCCATCGAAGTCTAGAGGTATGCACTGACGCCGCCGACGCTGACGGCCCCGGTCCAGGAATCCCGCGACTGGCGCGCGATGACCGCGCCGTATCTGGGGCCGAACACGCGGCGGAGTGTGCTGCAACTCGCCGGGACGGGTGGCGCGTTCGCGCTCTCCTGGCTCGCGGCGTTTCTGTCGCTGCAGGTCAGCTACCTGCTCACGCTCGTGTTCGTCGTGCCAGCCGCGGCCTTCCTCGTGCGGCTCTTCATGATCCAGCACGACTGCGGACACGGGTCGTATTTCCGATCCAGGCTTGCCCGCGACGTGGTCGGCTTCTGCATCGGGATCCTCGCGCTCACGCCCTATCACTACTGGCGGCGCACGCACGCGCACCACCACGCGCACAGCGGTGACCTGAGCCTGCGCGGTTTCGGCGATGTGACGACGCTCACGGTTCGGGAGTACCTCGCCCTGCCGGCCATCCAGCGGCTGGGATACCGGATCTACCGGAACCCCGTCGCGATGCTCGGCTTCGGTCCCGTCTTCCACTTCATTCTGAAGCACCGCTATCCCTGGGACACGCCGCGGGAGTGGAAGTCGGCGTGGGCCAGCGTCTGGTGGACCAACGCCTGTCTCGCCGGGATCCTCGTCCTGGCCACGTTCACGATCGGGCTCGTGCCGTTCCTGCTCGTCACCCTGCCGGTCTCGATCCTGGCCGGCGCAGCAGGCATCCTCCTCTTCTACGTCCAGCACCAGTTCGAGGACACCTACTGGCGTCCGCATCCGGAGTGGGACTTCTTCGACGCCGCGATCCTCGGCAGCTCGCACCTCGTGCTGCCCCGACCGCTGCAATGGCTGACGGCCAGCATCGGCATTCACCACCTGCACCACCTGAGCAGCCGCATCCCCAACTACCGGCTCCAGGAGTGCCTCGACGCGAATCCCGCCCTGCAACGGGCTACCCGGATCACGCTCCGGGACTGCGTGCGCCTCTTCAAGTACGCGCTATGGGACGAGGACGCGGAGCGGCTGATCAGCTTCCGCGAGTTGGACGCCCGCGGCGACCGCCCGCAGATCGATCCCGCGCCCCGCGTCGACCCGGCCGCACAGAGTGCCGGCGGCGCCTGACCGGCGCTATCGTCGCAACCGCCGCATCCCGGAAGCACGTGAGCCGGTCCTCGCCACTCGGCGTCGTGCGTACCGCCGAAATGTTAGAATGTGGCGGCTCCTGGCTCCGCCGACCGGCGTTCCTACGCGCCGGGTTGCAAGGCACTGATCCCCGGCAG
>DATMSC010000591.1:0-5613 GCA_035565595.1 Longimicrobiales bacterium
GGCGTCCACCTGCGTGGCGCCGGCAGGTACGGACACCTGCGCCGCCGGGCCGATCTCCGCGATCACTCCATCCCGGACGATGACCGTGTGATTGGCGAGGATGCGCTCCTCATCCATTGGGATCACGTTGGCACCGACGAATGCGACGACGTCCGCCCCGCTCGCTTCGGCGGCCGCGCTGGCGGCGGCACTCCCGTCCGGCGAGGCGCCGCAAGCCCCCACGGCGATCGAAAGGAGCGATACCAGCGCTGGTGTCCTGAACGGTACGGCACGGTGCGGGCGTGAACGGTGGATTCGCCTTGTCATGGTAGATCCTCCGGTCAACGGATACTTGTTCGCGAGCAACTCCAAAGGCACTACCGATCAGCCGACGGAAATCCGTGCGGTGCGGCGGCCGCGGGTCGTGAACGCGCCGACGCCGGCCAGCAGCACCGCGGCGCCTACTCCTCGTCGATCGCCGGGATGAGCAGCGTCCGGGCGGACGCGCGGCGGACGACCTGCCGGCTCTCGCTGCCCAGGATCATGCCCGGCAGGAACCCGCGACCCTGTGTGCCCATGACTACGAGGGCATCCGAATCGCGGCCGCCGGCCGCGAGGATCTCGTCGTGTGGCGTGCCGAACCGGACATCGACGCGCACGGCCGTTGCACCGGCTTCGCGAAGCTCACCCGCCAGCGATTCGAGGCGGGCTCGCGCATTCGCGGCGTCTTCGCTCGACGCGTTGACGGGCAGAACGTTGAGCAGGCTGAACTCCATCGGGCCGAGTGCCGCCAGGTGCAGGAGGTACGGCTTGGCTCGGAGGGCAATGTCCGAGAAATCGGTGGGGTGTAGCACTCGCCGTGGCAGGCCGACTGCGCGGGATTCCAGCGCCGCTTCGGGATCGGGCCGGTTCGCCTCGATCCGCTGCAGCAGAACCGGTCTCCTCGCCTGACGCACGACATCCCAGCTCACACTCCCCACGAACGCTTCCTGGATGCGGGTGCGGCTGCGCGATCCGATCAGGATCAAGTCGGCCGCCCGACGCGCCGCTGAGGAAACGATCTCGGCGGCCGGCTCGCCGGTCGGCACGTCTGCGGTCACTTCGAAACCATGCGCACGAAGCGATTCCGCCAGCCGGTTGACGCGAGCCCTCAGCTCGTTCAACTCCTCCATGGAACGGGAAATCGGTTGGGAAAACGGCTTTGCGACGTGAACGAGATTCAGCTCCTGCGTACCGAACTGCCGCATCCCGGGCAACGCCGAGATGAGCGCTTCGGTGGCAGGCGACAGATCCATCGCGACCAGCACCTTCCGGAACATTGGATCCTCCGAGTTGCAGGGTGTCGCACGGGCTCTCGACGAGGCGCTCCCGCCGAGGCAGACATCGTCGCGTGGCCAACTGCAGAAAGGAGTGTCAGGGAACGTAGCCGCGAGAAGTCCCGCCGGTCAACGAAATCGTGCCGCTACTCGTTTCGAACGGATTGGAAGCGATCAGCGGCTCCGTATCGGCGCCCGCCGCCAGCGGCCCCACGCGACCAGCCCCGAAAGCCACAGGAGCACCATGGGCGTTGCGTAGCCGGTCATGCCATCTCCCCGGATGGTGTGGAACACGATCGCGAAGAGCATCAGCAGCCCCACGGCGTACGCGGCTACTATCGTCAATCCCGGTCTGATGCGCGTCAGCGAAGGCAGCAGGATCCCCGCCGCTCCGGCCAGTTCGATGCACGCGATGAACCGGACGAACGCCGCGGGCACGTCGCCGGTCCAGGGGGCCACTTCGGCGAGCTGCGGTATCGGCCAGGTCAGCTTCATCACGCCCGACAGCACGAGGGCCACGAATACCAGGACCTGTGCTCCCCAGATCGCGGCTCTCAGCCCGATTCCGGCCGGTGCGGCCGAAGGAGAAGCGGTTTCCGGAGTGGACATTTCTGCTCCTCACCCTACCACGGGAAGTTCAACCCGATCGCGATGGATACGCGGCTGTTCCAGTCACCGAATCGTCTCTCGTAGTGGATTCCGAGGGTGGGCAACGAGCGGCCCGCCCGGCTGCGGAACCCGACGCCACCGGTAAGCAAGGGAATGAGGTTGCGCTCCCCCTGCGCCTCCTCGGTGTTCCACGCGTAGTAGAAGCCCGATCCAGCGCTCAGAAAGAATTCGAACGGGGCGCCCAGGTACAGATAGTCGCCGGTGAAAACGCGCACGCCGCTGAGACGGCCACCGGCGAAATAGCCATTCTCCGTCGCAACCTCGCTCCATGCGTTGACACCGCCCGCGACCTCCACTCGAAACATCCAGGTACCACGGGCGCCCACCACGATCGTCGGCCCGTAGGCCGCGCCCAGCTCGTACGTTGTCTGGCTCGCCGGGGCAAAGGTGAAACGCAATCCATGATAGATGCCGCCGTAATCAGGCGGCTCCGCCTCGGCCGGCGCCTGGGCAACCGCGGGTACGTGCAGCACCGCAACGGCAAGGAGCGCAACGGCCATGCATGCGACCACACGGCCGCTGAGCACGAACCGAAGCCGATTGGCGAGCCAGCGATCTCCCATGACCGGTCCTCCATACGGGTTTCCGGGCGCCCGGTCGCCGGCCGCCCCGAGAATCATTGTGCCGTCTGCGTGGTCCCGCGCGGCGACGTTTCGCCGGGCAGTGTCGGCACGACAGGACAACGGCCGGAGCTCGCCCGGCCGTGCGTACCCCACGACCATGGGCGCGCGCCCACGTCGCCCGCCACCTCCCCTCAGGTAATGCGCCATGCCGTAGCATGTATCTCAGACCGGGGCACCGCAAGGTCGACCCCCCTGGAGACGCGCGCACGATCGGCAGTCCACGCTCTTCGCCGGCGAAAGTAGCTGCCCAACCGGCTGGCACGGGATTCCTCTCCGCGGATGCTTCGGCACGTCGGCGGAGTGATCCATGCAAGTTGTTTACGGGCTTTTGTTTACGTCGATGGGGTGGTACGGCCCGTGCAGCGTTGTGTCATGGTAGCGCTCATACCCGGAGGGCGTATTGGGCGAACACACGCATGGCGAAGCCGCCAGAGACGGAACGGAGGACGACATGGCGGACCGGCACGAAGCGACGGGGTTTGGCGCGGAGGGCGGGACCGGCGAACGAATCAGGGAGGCCACCCACCAGCTCCGCGAGAAGGTGCCTGACGCGGCCAGAGATGTACGTGAGCGCGGAGAGCACCTGATCGAAGAGGGGATGGAAAAGGGTCGCGAACTGACGCACGATGCCCGGCGCATGGCGCGCTCGCGGCTGGATGAGGGCAGGGAGCGGATTGCCAGCGGAATGCGCGCGGTCGCGCGTGCGCTGCGTCGCGGCGGCGAGGATCTGCCCGGGGATCAGGAGCCATACGCGAAGTTCGTCAGCGGAGTGGCGGACAGGGTCGAAGGCGTGTCGCGTTACCTCGACCAGCACGATGTCGACGAGCTGGGGCGCGAGGCCTCGCGCTTTGCGCGGGAGCACGCGCCAGTGGTGCTCGGCGGCGCGTTCGTGCTCGGCCTGGTCGGTGCGCGTTTCCTGAAGAGCGCGCCGGAGGAGCCGCGTCCCGGTGAGTACCGGCGGGATCTCCCGTACGAGAGTCACACGCTGCGCGGCTCCGTGGAACGGCTCGAAGGCGAGTCCCGGTGGCCGCCGGCGATACCGGACAGGCAGCAGCCGATCCAGCCGGGGCGGGAGGGTGACGGCCATGCGCGCCTCTGAAGCCGAGATCCTCAGTCGGATCGAGGAAACGCGGGAACGGCTTGGCGCGACGATCGAGGAAATCGGGGAGCGCCTGAACCCTGACCGCGTCCAGCGCCGCATCAGGGAGCGGGCGAGGGAGCAGATCGATGAGGCCCGGGAGACGGTCAAGCAGAAGGCGAGGGAAACGATGCGCGGAGTCCAGCACGAGGTCAGCGACGCCGGCCGGGGGTTCTGGCACACGGTCAGGAACAATCCGGTCCCTGCGGGCATGATCGGGATCGGCCTGGCCTGGCTGGTCGCGAAACGGAACCGGGGTGAAAGGGCGGAACGGTGGCGATACGAGTACGACGAGTTTGGACCACGCGGACCCGCTTATTCCCGCGGCCGCGTGATGCCGCCGGCCGGGTTGCACCCGGGGCGTGAGCATGGCGATGGAGCTGGGATCCGGGAGCGCGTCTCGGACGCCGCGGAATCCGTTCGAGGCCGGGCCGGGGAGGCCGCGGGCACCATCCGCGAAAAGGCAGAAGACGTGAAGGAGCGGGCGTCTGGCATGGCGAGCGAGGCGCAGGATCGAGTCCAGCACGTGGCCCACGAGGTTTCGGACCGGGCGCGCGATTTCGAGCACCGGGCGGAGGAAATCATTCACGACCACCCGCTGGCGACGACGATGGTCGCGGCTGCGCTGGGCTTCGCGGCAGGCCTGTCCATCCCGGAGAGCCACCGTGAGCGCGAGATCATGGGCAGCGCACGTCAGCGGGTTGGGGAGCGCGCCAGTCAGGCGCTGCACGACGCGGGCGAGGCTGCCAGGGACGCCGCGCGGGAGACGGCCGGCGAATCCGCGCGGCGTGCAGTGGATCACATCCTCCACGGTCCCGAAGAGCAGGATCGGGAGCCGGGTGGACCCATGACGGACCCGGGTAGGAGGTGATCATGTCGTGGCACTCGAACTCCCCGAAACGGGAGCGCTTCGATGGGCCGTCCACACGCCCTTCCCCGGCCAGACCGGACGGGGAAGCGGATCTCCGGGAGCTCGTGGGCCGCCTGGGTCGCGATGCCTCCCAGCTCGCCCACGACGAGATCACCCTCGCCCGGCTCGAATTGCGCTCGATCGCGGATACCATGACGACGGAGCTACGCGACGCCGCGCGCACCGTAGCCACGAATTTGGCAAAAATCGGCGTGGCGCTGGTGTTCGCGATGCTGGCGGGCTTTGCAATCACCGCCGGCGCCATCCTGGCCATCGGCTCGCTGCTCGGCGGAGCCTATTGGGCGGGCGGGCTCATCGTCGGTGTGGTCTGGCTCGTCGTCGCGGCCGTATTGGGCGCCGGTGCCGCGCGGGACCTCCGCAAGCCGGACTCACCGCTGCGGATGGAAGAGACTCGCCGTGCGGCGGAGCACGGCTCCGACGTGCTGAACTCCGAAGCACAGGAGACGAAGCATTTCGTCCAGGACGAGGGCCGTGAGTTCAAGAGACGGGCGACGCCGCCCGAGAAACCGCCCGAAGTCCACTGATCGACGCGCCAGCGCGGGTGTCCGGCGACATGGGACCTCCGCCGGACGCCCGCGGCGCTCTCTCCTGACTTCCGCTCACCATTCACTGGATCCGCGCGGCGTGGTGCAGTCGTGTTGCTCTTCCGAACCACCGGGCACAGGGGGTGTACTTCCCTCCCTGCGGAAGGCGCCCGGATGGGCGACGAGGAACGGCGGTATTCAACGGGGGTGCCCGGTGCGAGTCAGAACTTCTGCGATCGTGTCTCGTTCGGTCACCGGTGAGGGAAATTGCGCTGGCGACGAAATCCCTGGCGCCGGCTGGCTGGTGGCGCTGGCGCTAGCGCTCGCAACGCTCGGATGCCGGTCCGGAGGCGACGCCGACGCGGCCCCCGTCGGTCGTGAAGCCGCCAGCGCGGCTGCGATCGTCACACCGTCCTCGCCGGCGGAGCCCGCT
>DATMSC010000592.1:0-3109 GCA_035565595.1 Longimicrobiales bacterium
CGAAACCGACCGCGCGGTCGCAGGAGATCCCGCGAAGCTGCTGGTAGACGTCGCGGAGCGTGATCCCACTTCGGAGCGCGAGGGAGATCAGGCGGCCGATCGCCTCGACGTCGGCCATCGCCGCGCCGCCGGCCTTTCCGAGCGTCGCGAAGACTTCGAACGGCTGCCCGTTCTCATCCTCGTTGATCGTCACGTAGAGGTCGCCCAGAGGGCTGGCCATCCGCCGGGTGGAACCGCGCAGGATCGCCGGCCGGGTGCGCTTGTGCCGCCGCTTCTGGACACGCGTCTCGGCGTCGATCAGCTTCCGCGCGAGATCCTCGTTCTGCTGCTCGAGCCGGTGGATTCGCTCGCGGGCGTCCGCGAGCTGCGCCTCGAGGTCCGACGACGGCGCGCCCGTCACCTGCTTCGCGGTCTTCCCGGTGGACAGCACCTGCGCCGGGCGCGAGCCATCGCGGTACACGGTGACCCCCTTGCACCCGAGCCGGAAGGCCTGGATGTAGATCTCGCGGACGTCGTCCTCCGTCGCCTCCTGCGGGAAGTTGCACGTCTTCGAGATCGCCGAGTCGACGTATTCCTGGAAGGCGGCCTGCATCCGGATGTGCCACTCGGGGGTCACGTCGTGCGCCGTGACGAACACCCGCTGGATCTCCGCCGGCACCTCGTCGAAGTGGATATGACCCTCCTCGGCGATCCGGTGCATCAGCTCATCCGAATACCAGCCCTGCTCCTTCGCGATGCGGACGAAGTCCTTGTTCACGTCCGGCATGAGGACGCCGGCCTGGTTCCGCATGAACGCGACGGCGAAGAGCGGTTCGATACCACCCGAGCAGTCGGCGATGATCGAAATGGTCCCCGTGGGCGCCACAGTCGTGACGTTGCAATTGCGCAGCCGCCGCTCGGGGCGGATGCGGCTACCATCCGGCGCGCGGGCGCAGGTGGCGTCGGGCCCCCAGATGCTCCCCTCCCATTCCGGGAAGACCCCGCGCTGCTCGGCCAGCTTCTCCGACGCGTTCTTGGCTTCGTCGTCGATGAAGTGCATGACCTTCCGCGCGAGCTCGATCGCCGCATCGCTGTTGTAAGGCACGCCAATGCGAACCAGAAGGTCGGCCCAGCCCATCACGCCCAGGCCGATTCGGCGGATCCGGTCGGCCAGATCGCGGATCTCCGGGAGCGGGTACTGGTTGGCGTCGATGACGTTGTCCAGGAAATGCGTCGCCAGGTGCACCACGCGGCGCATCGCCGCCCAGTCGATCCGGTCCTCCGGCCGCGAGGCGTTCGAGCCCTCAATGGCGAAAGCGCCGACGTTCACCGAACCGAGATTGCAGACGTCGTACGGCAGGAGCGGCTGCTCGCCACACGGGTTCGTAGCCTCGTAGCTCCCCAGCTTGGGTACCGGGTTGTACGCGTTGGCCCGGTCGATGAAGAAGACACCCGGTTCGCCGGTGGCCCACGCGCCGTGCACGATGAGGTCGAAGATCTCCCGCGCGTCCTCCTCCCCTGTGACCTCGCCGGTGCGCGGGTTGATCAGCTCGTATTTGCTCCCGCTCTCCACCGCCTCCATGAACGCGTCGGTGATCGCAACGGAGATGTTGAAGTTCGTGATCTGCGTGACGTCGCTCTTGCAGGTTATGAACTCCCGGATATCCGGGTGGTCCACCCGCAGGATCCCCATGTTCGCGCCGCGGCGAGTACCGCCCTGCTTCACGACTTCCGTGGAAGCGTCGTAGAGCTTCATGAAGGAAACCGGGCCGCTCGCCACGCCCATCGTGGAGCGGACGAAATCACCCGATGGACGCAGCCGGCTGAACGCGAAGCCGGTGCCGCCACCCGACTGATGCACGAGCGCCATCGAGCGGAGCGTGTCGTAAATGCCGTCCTTGCCGTTCGACAGCGCGTCGACGACGGGCAGCACGAAGCAGGCGGAGAGCTGACCGAGCGGCCGCCCCGCGTTCATCAGCGTCGGCGAGTTGGGCTCGAAATAGCCATCCACCATCAGGCGGTAGAACTCGCGCGCGAGAGCGTCGATGGCACCGACGCTCGCTCCGTAACGCGCGTCCTCCTGCGCGATTACCCGGGCGACCCGCCAGAACATGTCCTCCGGACGCTCCACAGGCTGTCCCGTCTCGTCCTTCTTCAGGTACCGACGAGCCAGGACCACCCGCGCGTTGTCCGACAGGCGGGCCGGTTCGAGGTCGTCGGGAATCCGGATCGAAGCCGGATCGAGGTCTACCCTACGTCCACCGTCTGCAGAGGTCTGGCGAGCCATTGTGTCCTCGGATTGGCTTGGGCAAAGGTGCGTGAGCCGGGCACCAGAGAGGCCTCCACAGCGCCGTCGACCTCGCGACGGCGCGCTCCCGCAACCTGTGTGCGGCGCGTCGAAGCCCCATATGTTGTGGAGCTGACATGATAGCGCCGCGACATCTTGTGGTCAAGGGTCACGTGTAGGACGCTGTCGCCGAACAGTTTGGAGACTTCCCCACAATCTTTGCACCCGAAGTCCACAAGGATCTCCACAGCGGTGCACGAAAGAGTTGCACGGCGACGGGAATGGATGTCACCGTCGCCTGCGCGAGCGGCGGCGGCGACCGCGGACGTGCTCCTCTCTGGCGAGCTCGCGTTCACGGGCGCGGCGAGTGCCGGGGTGCGGCGTGTCCGGCGGAACGGGCTGCCCGCGCTGGAGGCTTCCTTCCATGGTACGGCTGAAGCGGGCGTCCTCGATGTCGCCCTCCCCGGGCCGCGTGATCCGGTGCTTGTAGTCGGTGGCACCCGCTTCCCCGGGATCGATCCTGTACTGGTCCGGTCGCTTCCCGCCCATCGTATGACTACCCCCGAAGCGGTGAATCGTTGTCAACTGCCTGTAATGTCGAGAGATACAGGATGCGTACCGGGGACGGCGAAGGGCTGGGGCCAGGGCTAAGGCCAGGGCTGATGGCGGGCATCGAGGCGTGTGGCCCGTTCAACGCCGGGGCCAGGTCAGAGGTGTCGCGTCTCACGGGGCTTCACGTGCTTCGAAGCCGGCGGCGGGGGCGTGGACAACTGCCGGGGGTCGGGGCACACGCCTCGGCAGCCTCCTCGACCTCGTGAACAACGTCCTTGTCGACAACACCCG